>NZ_JBHXNY010000016.1:0-129099 GCF_042719275.1 Nocardioides sp. NPDC058538
TCGGCCGAGTTGGCACCGCGTTGCCAACTCGGCCGACGGGGGCGACGCTTCGATCAGAAGCGGCGGGTGGAGTAGGTCGGGGTCAGGGCGGCCTTGATCTCGCGGAGCCAGGCTTCGAGACGGTCGCCGGTGAAGTCGCCCTTTCGTACGATCACGATCGTCCAGCCGTGATCGATCAGCCAGCCTCGGCGCTCTTCGTCGTAGATTCGCTGGTCGGGGTCGTCGTGGTCCTCGCCGTCGTACTCGATCGCGACCTTGGCGAGCCGATAGGCGAAGTCGAGGCGGTAGGTCGGGATTCCTTCGACGTCGACCCAGACCTGTGCCTCGGGAAGAGGAAGTCCGGCGTCACTGATCGCGAGCAAGGTCCACGATTCGCGCTGGGACTCGAGGCGACGATTCAGAAGCGGGACGAGCTCGCGGATCTGGACGACACCGCGCCGGCCGCGAAAGCGGGGCAGCTGCTCATCGAGAAGGCTCCGGGTGATCCCATGGTGCCTGGCGAACTCGTTGAGCGTTGCCATCGCCTCCCGCCGATTCAGGTTGCAGCCGAGGTCGAGCGCGGTGCGTAGCGGTGTCGTCACCCGTACGCCTCCGATGACCTCGATGTCTTCGGGCAGGAGATCGCGCGAGCGACCGTCGGTGCCCGGGCGCCGCGTGCGGGTGTGACCACGGACGGCACACGTCTCCACGGCTGGAAGCTGTTCCATCTCGGTCTGGGTGAAGGTGTTGATTCCGTGCACCCAGGCGGCGGTCCGGTCACTGATCACCTGGTGCTCGGACACCACCTGCACGAGCGCCTCGGCGCGCTTCACCGGATCGTCCTCCGCCTGCGCGGCGAGATAGACGCCCCGGAACGGACGGCGTACGTCCCCATGGCTGATCGCCTGGGCGAGGGCGTATCGGTTGGTCGCGACCGACTCGATGTCGGACGTGGTGAAGGGACGCTCCGGCAAGCGGCTGTCGGTCTTGACGAGTGAGAGATTCATGGTCGCAGCGTGCGACAGGTTGCGTACGAAGTCATCCGTCTTCTCAGAGGCTGTGGATAACTTCGGACTCAGCGTGACCTGTGGACGCAAACTGGCCCGTCACCCGTGACGCTTCGGCCGACCGGAGTGACGCCTCGGCCGATGGGGCGGACGCCTCGGCGCGGTGGGTCAGCGCTGGCCCTTGAGAGCCCGGGGGATCTCCTTGCCCTGCGCGATGGCCTTCTCAGGGGCCTTGACCTTCTTCACCTTGAGTACGCCGACGAAGCCGAGCAGGGCGGCGAGGAGGACGTAGAAGCCGAAGACGATGAGGAAGGACCAGTGCAGGCCGAGGCCGGTCAAGTTGATGAAGTAGGCCGCCGAGACGGAGAGCATGATCACGGCGAGTACCAGCAGGAACGCGGCCGAGGCGAAGAGACCGACGCCGACACCGGCGTTGGTCATCGAGACCTTGAGCTCCTGTTTGGCGAGCGTGATCTCCTTGTTGACGAGCTCGGAGATGTCGCGGGTGGCGTCGACGACGAGCTTTCCGATCGTCGGGTCCTCGTCGCCCGGGGACTTCACGATGTCGACTGCCATGGGAACCCTTCGCTGAACGTGTGTTGGGGAGCGCCCACGACCTTACCGGTCCCGACCCTGATCATCCTCGAACACGTCCGGCACGCCGTCCTTGTTGGCGTCGAGAGTCTCGACCTGCTCGATGCGGCGGTAGACCCGGTTGCGGGCACGCAGCACCACCGTCGCCAAGGCGGCGGCCAGGACGGACCCGAAGAGCACGCCCACCTTCATGTGGTCATGGGCGCTGGGATCGGAGTGGAAAGCCAGCTCGCCGATCAGCAGCGACACGGTGAACCCGATGCCCGCCAGCATCGCCATCCCGATCACGTCCCACCAGGCGAGGTCATCGTCGAGCGAGGCCTTGGTGAACCGAGCCAGCAGCCACGTCGAGCCGGAGATACCGATGGTCTTGCCGACGACCAGGCCGAGGATGATGCCGAGCGTGATCGGGTCGCGCATCGCGCTGGTCACCCCGTCCCAGCCACCGAGAGACACGCCGGCGGCGAAGAAGGCGAAGATCGGCACCGCGACACCGGCGGAGATCGGCCGGACCAGGTGCTCGAAATGCTCCGCGAGCCCGCGCTTGGCCTCCGGGTTGCGGGCGATCACGGGCACGGTGAACCCGAGCAGCACCCCGGCGACGGTGGCGTGGACACCGCTGGAGTGGACGAGGGCCCAGGCGATCAGGGCGAGCGGGAGGAGCAGCCAGGGGCTGCGTACGCGACGCTGCACGAGCACCGCGAAGAGCCCGATCGGGATGAGCGCGAGCAGCAGGTAGCCGATGTGCAGCTCCGAGGTGAAGAAGACCGCGATGATGGTGATGCCCAGCAGGTCGTCGACAACGGCGAGGGTCAGCAGGAACGTACGCAGCCCGGCAGGCAGATGCGTCGAGATGACCGCCAGGATCGCGACCGCGAAGGCGATGTCGGTGGCCACCGGCGTGGCCCAGCCGGCCAGCGAGCCGTCGCCGATCAGGTTGACGGCCACGTAGACCAGCGCCGGCGCGACCATGCCGCCGACCGCGGCCGCGATCGGCAGCGCGGCCCGCCGGGGGTCGCGCAGGTCGCCGGAGACGAACTCCCGCTTGAGCTCCAGGCCGGCGACGAAGAAGAAGATCGCGAGCAGGCCGTCGGCCGCCCAGGCCCCGATGGTCAGATCGAGATGAAGAGCCTCCGGCCCGACCCGGAAGTCGCGGACCGCCTCGTACGCCTCCTGCCACGGGCTGTTGGCCAGGATGACCGCGATGATCGCGGCGATGATGAGGAGTACGCCGCCGGTCGTCTCGGCTCGCAGGATCTCAGCCGTCCGCGAGGTCTCCAGCCAGGAGCCGCGGGTGAAGAGGCGGTTGCGGGTGTCGGTCACGGATGGGCCTCCAGAGGCTCAGGGGTCGACGATGTCACGCCGACCAGACTTCCCGGCACACCTGATCTCGACCCTAGCAAGCACCGTGGCCAGGGACAGGATGGTGCTCAACTTGGGGCCCCTTTCGACTGGGAGGCAAGCGTAAACGGAAGCAAACACAAATAAACTCATCGAACAGAGAGTGAGTTGCTGCACAAATGCCCCGACAGGCACCGGATTCCGTTGCATAGTGGATGAGCCCTCACCGAATGGTGGGGCCGCTCCGGTCGCGCCGAGGCCCGTCACAACCGGAGGAGAGTCGATCCGACCACGGTGGCGGGCACGGGGGAGCCGAGCAGCACGCCGGAAGCCAGAGACAAGGCGGACCGGCTAGGGGTGAAGGCGCAGACGAGACCAGCGCCCGGGCAACAGCAGCCCGAATCCGACAGGTGAACCTTCGCAGGCGTCGCTGCAACAGGGGAACCTCGAATGACCGGATCGTGTGTCCGTGCGCTTTCGTGCGCCTACAGAACGATGACAGTCGGCCTCGCGACCGCCCTTGTGGTCGGTCTCGCGCTCGCCGCCGCTCCCAACCAGTCCGCCACGGCAGCTTCCCCGCCGGGCGCAAATGCCCAGACCAGCGCCAACACCAGCGCTCAGACGAGCACCCACACCACCAAGAAAAAGAAGAAGAAGTCGCGCGGGCTGCGAGCGCTGCGTCGCGTCAAGAGCCAGGCCGGCGACCCCTACTCCTATGGCGCCAACGGCCCCCACGCCTACGACTGCTCGGGCCTGACCCAATGGGTCTACAAGAAGCTCGGCCGCAAGCTGCCGCACAGCTCGTCGGCCCAGGTCGGCCACACCTTCAAGGTCAAGAAGCCACGCAAGGGTGACCTGGTCTTCTTCTACGGCAGCGGCGGCGTCTATCACGTCGGCATCTACGCCGGGAAGCGCGACGGTCGCCGCTGGGTCTGGCATGCGCCCGGGTCGGGTGAGGCCGTCGCGAAGGACCCGATCTGGACCGACAGCCACTTCATCCGCCGGGTGAAGTACAAGAAGCACTAGAACGTACGCAGCGGCCCGGCCGCCCCGCGAGGGGTGACCGGGCCGCTGTGGGACCGTCCGTGATCACTCGTCCGTGGCGGTCGTCTTCCCGGCGGCGATCAGATCCATGATCGTCTGATCGGCAAGCGTGGTCGTGTCGCCGACGCCGCGACCCTCGGCGAGGTCGCGGAGCAGTCGCCGCATGATCTTCCCCGAGCGCGTCTTGGGCAGCTCGGGAACGATCATGATCTGCCGCGGCTTGGCGATCGGGCCGATCTCCTTGCGGACGTGGTCGGAGAGCTCCTTGTGGCAGTCCTCCGGCGACCCGTCGCGCAGGATGACGTACGCCACAACGGCTTGCCCCGTGTCGGGGTCGGTCGCACCGACGACCGCCGCCTCGGCGACGTAGGGGTGCGAGACCAGCGCCGACTCGATCTCGGTCGTGGAGAGGCGGTGGCCGGACACGTTCATCACGTCGTCGACGCGGCCCAGGACCCAGACGTCGCCGTCCTCGTCCTTCTTCGCGCCGTCGCCGGCGAAGTAGAACCCTTGATCCTTGAACCGCGCCCAGTAGGTGTCGATGTAGCGCTGGTCGTCGCCCCAGATCGTACGCAGCATCGACGGCCACGGCTGGGTCAGCACGAGGTAGCCCCCGGCGCCGTTCGGGACGGAGACGCCGTTGTCGTCGACCACGTCGGCGCCGACGCCCGGCAGGGCCTTCATCGCCGAACCCGGCTTCCCATGGGTGACCCCGGGGAGCGGCGAGATCATGATCGCGCCGGTCTCGGTCTGCCACCAGGTGTCCACCACGGGCACCGAGGAGCCACCGATGACGTCGCGGTACCAGATGTAGGCCTCGGGGTTGATCGGCTCACCGACGGAGCCGAGCAGGCGGACCGAGGAGAGGTCGCGGCCGTCCGGGATGGCGCGCCCCTGCTTCATGAACGTCCGGATCGCGGTCGGCGCGGTGTAGAAGATCGTGACGCCGTACTCCTCGATGATCTGCCACCAGCGACCCTTCTCCGGGAAGTCCGGGGTGCCTTCGTAGAGCACCTGGGTGGCGCCGTTGGCCAGCGGTCCGTAGACGATGTAGGAGTGGCCGGTGATCCAGCCGATGTCGGCGGTGCACCAGTAGACGTCGGTCTCGGGCTTGAGGTCGAAGACCTCCCAGTGCGTGAACGCCGCCTGGGTGAGGTAGCCGCCGGTGGTGTGCAGGATGCCCTTCGGCTTCCCCGTGGTGCCTGAGGTGTACATGACGAAGAGCGGGTGCTCGGCATCGTGCGCCACCGGAGTGTGCTCGGTCGACGCCGACGACACGACATCCGACCACCACTTGTCGACCGAGTCGTTCCAGTCGACGTCCTGGCCGGTGCGCTTGACCACGAGTACGTTCTCGACCAGGCCGGGCTGGGTCGCCTCGACCTTGGTGACCGCCTCGTCCACGGCGGGCTTGAGCGCCGAGGGCGCGCCGCGGCGGTAGCCGCCGTCCGAGGTGACGATCAGCTTCGCGCCGCAGTCGACGACGCGGGTCGCGAGCGCGTCGGCGGAGAAGCCACCGAAGATGACGGTGTGGATCGCGCCGATCCGCGCACAGGCCAGCATCGCGATGACGGCCTCGGGGATCATCGGCATGTAGATCGCCACCCGGTCGCCCTTGCCGACGCCGAGGGCCTCGAAGGCGTTCGCGGCCCGGGACACCTCGTCCTTGAGCTCGGCATAGGTGATGGTGCGTTTGTCGTCGGCCGGCTCGCCGACCCAGTGGATCGCGACCCGGTCGCCGAGCCCGGCCTCGACGTGGCGGTCGACGGCGTTGTAGGCGACGTTGATCTCGCCACCCTCGTACCACTTCGCGAACGGCGGGTTGTCCCAGTTCAGGACACGGTCGAACGGCTTGGCCCAGGTGAGCCGCTCCGCGGCGGCGGCCCAGAACGCGTCCCGGTCCTCCTCAGCGGCGGAGTAGGCGTCGGCCTTGACGTTGGCAGCGGCGGCAAGCTCGGCCGGGGGCTCGAACCGGCGCTTCTCGTGCAGCAGGTTGGACAGGGTCTCGTCGCTCACAGTGACTCCTACGTACGAAAAATGTGTGGCTCAAGCCACAGGGTAGTGCGGGGGAGAGAATGATGGCGGGCCGTCGCACAACACCTGTGTACGACGGCCCGCCGTGATGGATCAGTGCGTGATCGCCTTCTCCGAGCCGGCGCCGGTGAGAGCGCGCACCTCGAGCTCGACGTAACGCTCAGCGGTCTCCGGCTCCTTCGACGTCACCGTGCCCAGCCAGCCCAGGAAGAACCCGAGGGGGATGGAGATGATGCCGGGGTTCTCCAGGGGGAACCAGGAGAAGTCGATGCCGGCCGGGAACAGCGAGAGGCTGTCGCCGGTGGCCGGGTCGACCTTGCCGGAGACGACCGGCGAGAAGAAGACCAGACCGACACAGGAGATCAGGCCGCCGTAGATCGACCACACCGCACCACGGGTGTTGAAGCGCGCCCAGAACATGTTGTAGATGATCGCCGGCAGGTTCGCCGAGGCGGCGACCGCGAAGGCCAGTGCCACGAGGAACGCGATGTTCAGCGACTGCGCCGGGATGGCCAGCAGGATCGCGACCAGGCCGATGCCCGCCGCGGCCCAGCGAGAGACCTTCATCTCCTCCTTCTCGGTGGCCTTGCCACGCTTGATCACCGAGTTGTAGATGTCGTGGGCGACGGAGACCGAGGAGGTCAACGTCAGACCCGCGACCACGGCGAGGATCGTGGCGAAGGCGACCGCCGCGATGAGCGCCAGCAGTACGGCGCCGCCGACGGAGCCTTCACCGCCACCGACCTCCTGGGCGAGCAGTGGCGCCGCCAGGTTGCCGGCCTTGTCCAGGGTGCTCGGGTCGACCAGCGCGGCCGCACCGAAGCCCAGGACCAGGGTGAACAGGTAGAAGACACCGATCAGGCCGATCGCCCACAGCACCGACTTGCGAGCATCAGCCGAGGTCGGGACGGTGTAGAAGCGGATCAGGATGTGCGGCAGGCCGGCGGTGCCGAGCACCAGGGCGAGCCCGAGCGAGACGAAGTCCAGCTCGCTGGTGAAGCTCAGGCCGTACTTCAGCCCGGGCTGCAGGAATGCGTCGCCCTTGCCCGAGGCGTCTGCGGCGGAGCCGAGCAGCTCGGAGAGGTTGAAGCCGAACTGGGCGAGCACCAGGATCACGATCAGCGCCGAGCCGGTCATCAGCAGCACGGCCTTGACGATCTGGACCCAGGTGGTGCCCTTCATCCCGCCGACGGTGACGTAGAAGATCATCAGCGCGCCGACGAACAGGATCACGATGTTCTTGACGACCTGGTCCTCGACACCGAGCAGCAGGGCCACCAGGGCGCCCGCACCGACCATCTGGGCCAGCAGGTAGAAGATCGAGACGACAACCGTGGAGGTCGCCGCCGCCAGCCGGACCGGGCGCTGCTTCATCCGGTACGCCAGCTGGTCGGCCATCGTGTAGCGACCCGAGTTACGCAGCACCTCCGCGACCAGGAGCAGCGCCACCAGCCAGGCGACGAGGAAGCCGATCGAGTAGAGGAACCCGTCGTAGCCGGACAGGGCGATGGCGCCGGAGATGCCGAGGAACGACGCCGCCGACATGTAGTCGCCGCCGATGGCGAGACCGTTCTGGAAGCCGGAGAAGCCGCGGCCACCGGCGTAGTAGTCGGCCGCGGTCTTCGTCTGCCGGCTCGCCCAGAAGGTGATGCCGATCGTGACCGCGACGACCGCGAGGAAGAGGACCGTGGTGAGGATCTGGCTACCGTCCATCAGAGCTGCCTCTTCTCGATCTCGTATTCCTCGTCGAGCTTCCGAGCCAGCGGGTCGAGGTGCTTGTTGGAGTAGTTGGCGTAGAGGTAGGCGATGCCGAACGTGGTCGCGAACTGGAGGAGCCCGAAGACCAGCGCGACGTTGATGTTGCCGACGAGCTTGGTGTTCATGAAGTCCTCTGCCCAGTTGGAGCAGAACACGTAGAGGAGATACCAAGCCAGGAATGCCACCGTGGCCGGGAATACGAACTTCCGGTACGCCGACCGCAGAGCGCGAAACTCCGCCGTGGCGTGCAGTCTGTCGTAGACCGGGTCGTGCCGGTGGGCTTGGTCGTGCGCTTCTTCGCTCACGGTCTAACCCTTTCGTTGACGAGGCCGTCAACCGTGGGGGTGGATGACGGACGACGTGTGATCGCAGTCACATTAGGGGTATGTCGGACCGCTCGTCGCGGGGTGACGCGCGGTCCCTCGGTGGGCGGCGCCGTCGAGCGACGAGCGGTCGATTTCGTACGCCGAATGGCTGGTCTAGCCGCGGCGTCCGCCGCCGCCCGACGTGCCGCCGCCGGGCTGGGTGCCACCGCCGTCGGGCGGATGGATGCACCCTGGACACGGACTGCTGCTGTCGGTCAGATGGTGGATCTGGCGGGCGAGGATCACGACCTCGGACAGCTGCCGCGTCTCGCCCGGCATCGTGAGACCGAGACCGTACGTCGCGTTGAACGCCCATACGTCCACACCCGCGCGGACCGCCGCCCTCCGTGCCAGGTCGTAGGCGGCGTCGTAAAGGGCGGGCACGTCGACGGAGACCAGGCGAGCCATGTCCCGCACGGAGCCTTCCTCGACCAGCCCGCCGAGGTAGGCCTTGATGATGTGGACGACCTCGTTGCGTCCGACGTCGGGGATGTCGAGGGTGCTGGCGACCGCGGCCGCCGCGGCCTCCGCGAACCGGTCGGTCCGTGCCTCCTGCTGCGACCTGGCCTGCTGCGTCTCGTCGAGCTCCGCGAGCGCCTCGCTCACATCCGGATCACCGGGCAGCACTGTGACCGTCGCCGGACGTGGATCCTCGAGGCGGAGGGTCGCCGCCTGGAACCGGCCGAGCTGGCGGGCGATGGCGAGGGCACTGTCCGAGGCCGGCCGCCCCGGCTCGGCGGGCGCGGCATCCTGGACCGCCACGACAACCGGCTTCAGCTGGGCGGTGGCGCGGCGGTTCGTGGTGAGGTACTGGTGGATCTGCTCGTACGCCGCCTCTTGGCCCTGCTCTTGCTGAACGTGCCGCGTCTCGAGGACGTACCGCTCCTCCACCTGCCGCTTCCACGCCCCCTCGGAGATCGGCACCGCGGTGATGGTGAAGACCAGCGCGACCATCAGGCCGATGTTGATCCCGGCCAGCGTGCGCTTCCCGGTGTTGAGCACGCCGAAGACCGGCAGCCGGACCTCGTCGAAACGCTGCGGCCACCGCAGCACGAGGAAGCTGCTCACGGCGAGGGTGGTGTAGACGGTCAGCCAGTACGCCCAGTGCACCGCGGTCAGCGCCTGCGCCCTCTCCAGCACGGCCCGGATCGCCGTGACCTGGGTCGCGTCGAGGGTGAGGATCTCCGCCAGCCACACCAGCATCAGGGAGAGCAGCAGACCGAGCTCGACCGACCATACGATGTCCGCCGCCGCGCGCGCAGTGAGCCGCCGGGCCGCCCGCATCGCCAGCCAGCCGCACCACGAGAGCCACACCATGATGAGGAAGACCACAGGCGCGACGTACGTCGTGGAGAGCAGATTGCCGAAGAAGACCTGCTCGCCGACGAGAGTGGCGACGGCGACACCGCCGAGGTGCGGGACAGCCTGCACGGCGAGGTCCTCGGACTCGTCGAATCGTCGATAGGCCTGAAACACGGCCCAAGCTCCGAAGCCCGAGATCAGGGCGGCGGGAAGCAAGCGGTCGGGCCACCACCAGAGCAGGGCGGTGATGATCGGCACCCAGGCAAGGGCGACGAGCGCGGCGACGCGTCCGAACCGTCGCTCCCGCCACCACCCGGCCGCCGGCGCGACCGCGACCGCGTCGATCGCCAGCAGTGCCACGCCGACCAACACGCCCAGAAGGAGCCCGACGAAGGCTCCCAGCAGCGTCACGAGTACCGCTAGAGCCAGGTCACGGATCCCGTCGACCTCGCGCCCCGCGACCGCATGCCACGCGCCCAGCAGGCCACCGGCCGTGACCACGTACCCACTCATCGGGCCCGCGACGTCGGGGGCCTCGTCGCCGGCTGGCTCCGTGGGAGCCGGTTGCATCACGGGGTTCTCCATCGTCCTCGTCTCCCGGATCGACGTGAGGAGCATGTGCGCCACGGTGCCCACGACAGTTCGCCAGACTAGCGATGAGGACGCCGACCTCGCCGGGGTTTCGAGCCGCTGCCTGCGTGGGCCCAGCGGTCCCGGGACGAATGAAAATTCGTTCGTGCTCAGATGGGTGAACGAATTTTCGTTCATCTGGTGGCGGGCGGTGTTGGGGCGGCGGCGCGTCGAATCGATCAAGCGCTAACCTACGCCGCCATGACCTCCGATATTCCGGGCCTTGCCGCCCGTTGGCTCCAGTGGGCGGCCTCGTCAGATGAGTCATCCTCGCCGATCGCGGACGCGTCGGGCGAGTTCGCCGGGCACAAGCAGCCGACGGACGTCTGGTTCGTCGCAGGGAACTTCGGCGGTGTGTCGTCCCGACGCTTTGACGTCCCAGCCGATAGGCCGCTGTTCATGCCCGCCTTCTGCATGTGGTCGCGCAACGCGCTGACGAACTCGGACGTTCCCCAATCCTTCGGAACGGTGAAACTCGACGGCGGCGATATTCCCATGGCTGTGAACTCGGCTGGACCTGTCAGGGTGCGAGGCGCACTCGGAAACCCCGTGAACGGGGCGTCGCTGTTCGGGACGAGGATGCATGTCGCCGGCCACTGGGCGTACGTCGAGCCGCTCGCTCGCGGCCTGTACCTGCTGGAGATTCACGGCGGGGACGGTCACGGGTGGACCACCTCGGTTCGTGCGGAGATCACCGTCTCCTGAGGGTCAGCGCTGCACGGCGGACGTGGTGACGGGCTCGACCGTGGGCTCAGGGGAGTGCAGGCGGACCAGCAGCCGGGTGGTGTGAGCCGGGACGTGGGAGGCGGAGGCGAGGCTGACGACGATCATGACGGCGAAGGAGAGCGGCACCGCCCACAGTGCGGGCTGGGTGAGCGCGACATCCGCCCAGGTGCCCGTACGCGACCCACTGATCGTGAACACCACGGCCGACCCCGTGGTGACCAGGCCGGTGACCAGGCCGGTGGCGGCGCCGTAGGCGGTCAGCCGGCGCCACCAGATGCCGAGCAGGAGCAACGGGCAGAAGGTGGCGGCGGCGAGAGCGAAGGCCAGCGCGACCCCGCGGGCGACCCCGACACTGGGGGTCAGCAGGGCGCCGATGACCGGGACGATGACGGCGACCAGCGAGGCGATCCGGAAAGCGGCGACTCCGCCGAAGCGGCTGCCCCTTCGGCGTAGGAGGGGGACGACCACGTCCTGGGAGAGTACGCCGGAGACGGCGATCGCCAGGCCCGACGACGTCGAGAGGAAGGCTGCGAAGGCTCCGGCGCAGACCAGTCCGGTGAGGGCATCGCCCGCCCAGCCGGGGACCATCAGCCGGGGCAGCTCCAGCACCAGGGTGTCGGCGGAGGCGGGGGTGGCCGCGTACACGCGCCCGAGGAGGCCGAGGATCGGTGGCAGCAGGTAGAAGACGCCGAGGAGGGCGAGCACGACCAGGGTGGTGCGGCGGGCGGCGCGGCCGTCGGGGTTGGTGTAGAAGCGGACGCCCACGTGCGGCAGGCCCATCGTGCCGAGGAAGGTCGCCGCGATCAGCGAGTAGGTCGCGTAGAGGCCGGTCGAAGTGTCGGTGCCGATGGGCAGCGACCACGTCTGGCTGAGGTCGGCGCGGGGCGCGCCGTCGTTGGCCCAGACCGCGACCAGCACTCCGACGGGCACCAGCAGGGCGGTCAGCTTGAGCCAGTACTGGAAGGCCTGCACGAACGTGATCGAGCGCATCCCGCCCGAGAAGACGCTGACCAGCACGACCGTCCCGACCAGCACCGGTCCCACCCAGCGAGGTGCGTCCGCGACCAGCTCCAGGGTCAGCCCGGCGCCCTGCAGCTGGGGCAGCAGATAGAGCCAGCCGATGCTCACGACCAGCAGCGAGCAGAGCCGCCGCACCCCTGTGGAGGCGAGCCGCTCCTCGGCGAAGTCGGGCAGTGTGTACGCCCCTGACCTGCGCAAAGGTGCCGCGACCAGGGTCAGCAGCACGAGATAGCCGGCGGTCCAGCCGATCGGATACCAGAGCATCTCCGCGCCGGAGGTGAACACCAGACCGGCGACCCCGAGGAACGAGGCGGCCGAGAGATACTCCCCGCCGATCGCGCTCGCGTTGAGGCCGGGCCGCACCGATCGCGAGGCGACGTAGAAGTCGCTCGTGGTCCGGCTGAACCGCAGCCCCCAGGTGCCGATGGTCAGCGTCGCCAGGGTGACCAGGGTGACCGCGACGATCGCGGGGGCGGAGTCGAGGGTCATTGCGTCTCGTCGTCCGAGCGGAGCAGGTCGGCATAGCTGGCCTCGTTGCGCTCGGCGCCGCGCAGGTACCAGCGGCCGAGGAGGAACAGGAACGGGTAGACCAGCACCCCGAGCAGCAGCCAGGGGAGAGGTACGCCGAACGGCGCGGTGCGCACCAGGCCCGGGGCCAGCCAGAACAGCAGCGGGAGCGAGCCGACGCCGAGGAAGAGCACCGCCAGGGTGCGGAGGGCGATCGAGAGCTGGGCGCGCATCAGCGAGCCTAGGTAGACCTCGCCGAGGCGGGTGTCCTCGTCGACGTCGACCCGGCGGACGGCCGGGCGTCGTCGGGGCGGTCCGGTGACGCGTACGCGCTGTGGTTCTGTCATGGGGATCGGGTCATGAGCGTCGGGCGAGCAGGTCCTTGAGCTGGCGCGTGTGCCGGCGGCTGACCTGCAGTTCGGTCCCGCGGGCGGAGCCGCCGACGACGACCGAGCAGCGGCCGGCCTCGGACCGCACCTCGGTCACGTGGGCGAGGTTGACGAGGAGAGAGCGGTGGATGCGTACGAACCGGGCGGAGGCCCACTCCTGCTCCAGCTGGGTCAGCGGGACCCGCACCAGATGGGACGCGTCGGCGGTGTGCAGCCGGGCGTAGTCGCCCTGCGCCTCGACGTGGGTGATCTGGGAGCGCCAGACGAAGCGGGTGACGCCGCCGAGCTCGACCGGGATCTGTACGTCGCCGCTCGGCTCCTCCTCCGGCATGCTGCCCATCAGCCGGGTGACGGTCTCCGCCAGCCGCTCGGCGCGCACCGGCTTGAGCACGTAGTCGACGGCGCGCAGGTCGAAGGCCTCCAGTGCGTGCTCCTCGTGAGCGGTCACGAACACGACCGCCGGCGGCGTCTTGAACCTCGCCAGCAGGCGGGCCAGCTCGAGCCCGTTGAGACCGGGCATCTGGATGTCGAGGAAGACCGCGTCCACGCCCGACCCCTGCAGCTGCTGCAGCCCGTCGGTCGCGTTCAGGCAGGTGCGCACCTCCGCCACCCGCGCGTCCTGGGTGAGCAGGTAGGAGAGCTCGTCGGCTGCCGGCGGCTCGTCGTCGACGACCAGGATTCTCAGCCGGCCCCCGGGCGCTCCCTGTCGCGCGGCGAACGCCTGCGTGGTTCGGCCACTCATGTGTGCACTCCTGGGGCGAACTTCGGGATTCTGAGGATGACCTTCGTACCGGCGCCGGGGGCGGTCTCGACCACCAGGCCGTAGTCGTCGCCGTAGGCGTTGCGGAGCCGGGCGTCGACGTTGCCGAGCCCGACGGAGTCGGCGCCGCCGGCCAGCGCGTTGCGTACCTTCTCCGGGTCCTCGCCGGCGCCGTCGTCCTCGACCTCGATCACGCATTCGGTGCCGCTGTCGGCGGCCCGGATGGAGATGTGGCCGGTCTGCGCGTCGGCCAGGCCGTGGCGTACGGCATTCTCGACCAGCGGCTGCAGGCACAGGAACGGCACCGCGATCGGCAGCACCTCGGGCGCCACCGAGAGCCTCACCGAGAGTCGCTCGCCGAAACGGGCCTGCTCCAGCAGCAGATAGCGCTCAACGGAGCGGAGCTCCTCGGACAGCGTGGTGTATTCGCCATGGGTCCGGAACGAGTAGCGGGTGAAGTCCGCGAACTCCAGCAGCAGCTCGCGCGCACGCTCCGGATCGGTGCGTACGAAGCTGGCGATCGCCCCCAGCGAGTTGTAGATGAAGTGCGGGCTGATCTGAGCGCGCAGCGCGCGCACCTCGGCCTCCATCAGACGCCGCCGCGACGCGTCGAGCTCGGCCAGCTCCAGCTGACCGGAGACCCACGTCGCGACCTCGTCGGTTGCGCGGACCATCATCGCCGAGGTGTCCGGGGCGTACGCCTGCAGCGTGCCGACGAGGTGATCGTCTACGACCAGCGGGCTGACCACGGCGGAGTGCAGCGGGCAGCCCGCCTGGCCGCACTCGAGGTCGACCCGGTCGTAGAACCTTGTCGCGCCGTGCTCCAGCGTCCCCTCGGCCAGCTTGGTCACGTGCTCCTGGTGGTGGGTGCCGATGCCTTCCCAGGCGAGCAAGCCGTCGGTGTCGGTGATCGCGAGCGCCGGGGCGGCCAGGAGCGCCTGCAGATGTGGAGCAGCGCGCTCGGCGCTGTCGACGGTCAGGCCGCCACGCAGTGCCGGGCTCGCCAGCGATGCGTTGTGGAGGGTGCGGAAGGTCGCCCGATCGGCTTCTGTGCCCAGGTGGGTGCGCCTCCAGCGCCGCATCCGCTCTCCTCTCGCCGCTCACCGATAATTGTGACGGCGCCCACGCTATCTGTCACCCGGGCCACCGCAGGGGCGCGAGGTAGGTTTGCGGCATGCGATTGAGTCGAGTGATCCCGGGTCTGCTGGCTGTCGGCGTAGCGGGCGCGGGCGCCGCCTTCGTGATCGGCATGCGCAACAAGTCGCCGTGGTTGCAGGACCGCGTCCGCGCCTTCTCGAAGCGGTTCGCCGCCGAGGCCCTCAAGACCGCCGGGACCGAAGGCGCCACCAACGGCGTCGTCCTCCATGTCGGCCGCTCGAGCGGACGGCAGTACGCCACCCCGGTCACGCCGATCCCCACGCCGGACGGCTTCGTCGTCTTCCTGCCCTACACCTCGAAGGTCGACTGGGCCCAGAACGTCCTGGCCGCCAACTCGGCCACGATCGTCCACGACGGTGTCGACTACCGTGTCACCGATCCCCGGATCGTCTCCTACTCCGAGGTCGAACCCCTGCTCCCGAAGACCGACCGCGTCGTCCGCGCCGTCTTCGATGTCCAGGAGTTCCTCCGCGTCACCAACGCGGACTGATCGTCGTCGGGTTGGCGGGACTCGAACCCGCGATCGCCTGGACCCAACCCAGGAGGGATAGCCGCTTCCCCACAACCCGTTTCGTGTCTTCACGGGCGCGGTCGCTGCTGCATGCCGTCCACGGTAGACGGGACCGGACCCCGGGTGCACACCATTTGTCGGTGCGCGCCCGGGGTCCGGAAGGGGACGTACGTCAGTTGCTGACCGGGAACGCGAGCAGCGAGCCCGGGTGGGTGAGGTCGGTGGTCGGCGCGTCGCCCTCACCGCGGACGAGGCCGGCGGTGTCGGTGATCGCGTAGACCGTCTTGCCGTCGGGGCTGACGATGGTGGCGCGGAACCGGTCCTGGTCGGTGTGGAGCGGCTCGACCGCGACCACGTCGGTCTCGATCGAGTTGAGGCCCAGTCGGTAGATCGTGCCGTCCTTGAGGCTGGTCATGATCACCGAGTTCTCCCAGCCCGGCATCGCCCGGCCGGTGGCCGGCTTGTAGTAGGTCAGGCTGGAGGGCGCGATCGTCGGGTAGCAGATGTAGTAGAGCCCCGACTCGTCGCACGGGGCGCCGGTGAAGTCGTGGTCCCAGGTGACCGAGGTGCCGAAGGTGTCCAGCGGCTCGGTGAAGAGCGCGGCGAACTCCGACTCCTGCCACGTCGGCACGTCATCGTGGATCTCGAAGTCCGAATGCGTCAGCTCCGCACAGGCCGTCGGGGACGAGGCGCTCCAGTCGCCGTAGACGTAGGCGGAGTCGTCGTCCTGGTAGCCGGCGACGTTCGGCCAGCCGTAGTTGCCGCCCGCCCGGAGCAGGTTGATCTCGTCGTCGGTCTTCGGACCGTGCTCCGCCTCGAGCAGCTTGCCGGACGCGGTGAAGGTGAAGCCCTGCGGGTTGCGGTGTCCGTAGGTCCAGATGTGGCTGCGTACGCCGCCGATCGTCGGGTTGTCGGTCGGGATGGAGCCGTCGCGGTTCAGCCGCAGCGTCTTGCCCTGGTAGGCGAACCAGTCCTTGGCCGCGACCTCGGCCGCGGTCGGGAGGGTCTGAGCCTGGTTCTGGCGGCAGGCGAGGGAGTATTGGTTGGTGCCCTGGTCGCCGATCGAGTAGTAGAGCTTCCCGTCCGGACCGATCAGCAGGCGGCCGGCCTGGTGGTCGATGCTGCCGGGCAGCCCGGAGATGATCGTGACCGGCTTGACCAGCTTCTTGGTGGCGTCGTCGTAGCTGTAGCGGACGATCTTGGTGCGCCGGGTCTCACCCGTGGACTCCTCGGCCTGGCCGGAGTCGTAGGTGAACGAGACGTACGCATAGCCGCGGTCGTTGTTGACGACCGATGGTTCCACGGCCAGACCCAGCACACCGTCCTGGCCGCTGGAGACGGCCTGGGTGGAGAGGTCCAGGAGGGTGCGCTTCGCGCCGGTCGTCGGGTCCACGCTGAGGACCGAGCGGCCGCTCTTCTCGGTGAGCCAGAGCTTGTCGCGTGCTCCCCAGACGAGGGAGTAGGGATTGTTGAGGCCGTCGGCCACCACGCTCGGTTCGCCCAGCGTCGGCTCGGCGCCGGTGGCCGCGGTCGCGGTCGCGGGAGGAACGGTGATGGTCAGCGCTGCCAAGGCGGCGGACCCGACGGCGAGACTCAGGCTTCGTTTGATGCTCATGAGACGTACTTCTTCTCCAGGGGAAGGGGGAAATGAAGGAAAATGCAGCAGCGGTCCTCCCCGAGATGTGGCCGTTGCCACGAGGACGCTCGCGCGAACTATGGCGGAGATGAGTTGTTCTGGCAACGACCTCGTTCCGGCCTCGAGCGGTAGGTTGCGGAGCGTGGGATATGAGCTGAGTGACCGGTTGGTCGTCGGGATCGCCTCGAGCGCGCTCTTCGACCTCACCGAGTCGGATGCGTACTTCCGCGAGCACGGCGAGAAGGCCTACCGCCGCCACCAGGACGAGCGCATCGACGACCCGCTCCGGCCGGGTGTCGCGTTCCCGTTCATCAAGCGGCTGCTGAGTCTCAACGACCTGGCGGCCGACGCCGACGACGGTCTCGTCGAGGTGATCGTGGTCTCGCGCAACGACCCCAACACGGGGCTGCGGGTGATGCGCTCGATCGAGCACCACGGCCTGCCGATGACCCGCGCCGTCTTCACCCAGGGCCGCTCTCCCCACCCCTACATCGGCGCGCTCGGGATGTCGCTGTTCCTCAGCGGCAACCGCGAGGACGTCATCGCAGCCAGCCGCGAGGGGTTCCCGGCCGGTCACGTGCTGCCGTCGGCGGCGACGTACGACGAGACCGACCGCTCCGTCGTCGTCGCCTTCGACTTCGACGGTGTGCTCGCCGACGACGGCTCCGAGCGGGTCTTCCGCGAGGAGGGGATCGAGAAGTACCGGGCCTACGAGGCGAGCCGGAAGGCCGAGCCGCTCGAGCCCGGGCCGCTGCAGCCGCTGCTGCGCGACCTCAACCGGATCCAGCGGATCGAGGAGCAGCGCCGCCTGGAGTCCCCTGAATATGAGCCGCGGCTGCGGATCGCGCTGGTCACCGCTCGCGGCGCCCCGGCCCACGAGCGGGCGATCCGGTCGCTGCAGTCCTGGGACGTCTACGTCAACGAGGCCTTCTTCCTCGGTGGAGTGGAGAAGGTACGAGTGCTCGAGGTGCTCCGCCCGCTGATCTTCTTCGACGACCAGACGACCCATCTGGACGAGGCGGTCGAGTCGATCGCCGGGGTCCACATCCCCTATGGCGTGGCCAACGCCGACGATGTTCCCGCTGGTCAATAGCGCTTTACAGTTCATCCACAGGAGGTTCTCATCTGGTGGATGGGCCCTCGCATATGTCACCCTGGGCGGAGTTGTACAGATTCTGTTCACTTGAGAAGTGCGAGGAGTTCACTCGATGACTTCGGCTATGTGTGCCAAGTGCACCGAAGACGAGGAGATCCGGGTTCTCTCGCGTTCGGCGGGGGGCCGCCGGCGGCTGATGTGCTGCAGGTGCGGGTACGCGTGGGAGAGCGGGCGCTCCGGCCCCGCCCGGAGGGCTGGCCTGTCGGGCCTGTTCGGAGCGGCCTGACGCGTGTGCGGCAGAGCATGCGCCATCAGCTGCTGACGGCGTCGACCGGCTGGCCGGCGAGCATCGCGTCGTACGCAACTCGGGCCGTGTCCTGAGCCGTGGACCAGTCCGAATTGTCGAAGTCCGTGTCCGGGTCACAGGCGTCATCCCAGATGCAGTCCTCCCAAGTGTCCGCGGACACGGCGTAGATCGACAGCGCGTCGTCTGCTGCCCGATACGCCGAGTCACATGCCGGCGTGAGACTCCCGGTGTCGACCCGGTTGCCGAGGACGGCCGCGTCGGAGACCGCATCCGACAGGTCAGCCTGGGTGATGCCGACCTCCGCACGCGAAGAGGCATCGAGAACGGCTTCTACGAACTCGCCGATCTCCTCGCGGCAGGTCTCGATCGCCTTGACCTCCGCCGCACGCTCTCGTGCGGCGTCGCGTTTTGCAGCGTCGGCGGCCGTCTGTTCAGAGCGATAGCTGAGCAGGAGCCCCGCGCCGAGCAGGGCCATGAGGGAAAGAACGACGGCGAGGACGGCGCCGAGGACCCAGGGCCACCGCGGCCGAGAAGGCTCCGAAGTGGGCACTGCGTAGGTGGGTGGTGCGGACCAGTCGGGCTGGTCGTTCCAGCTGGGGCCTTCAGGACCGGTGGACATGAGGATCTCCTTGTGAGCTGATGTCTGATACCCGAGACGGATCCGGGGCAGCGATGGTCACTGCCCCGGATGAGGTGCGCTACTTCAGGCCGAGCGCGAAGTGGGTCTCGCCGCGGCCGAAGAGGTCGGATACCTGGAGGACGCCGCCGGCGGCCTTTGCCGGAGGTACGTCGAAGACGAGCTTGCCCTTGGTGGCGAGGTCGGGCTGCATGTCCCGGAGGACGAGCGACTCGTCGCCGAGATAGATCGCGGCGTCGGAGCCCTCGTACTTCGTCCCGTCCTTGGCGATGAACACCGCGGCGGTGTCCATGAACGTCTTGGTCTCGTCCTTCGTGTTCTCGATGGTGAGGTCGACGACCACGAAGACGCCGTCCGCCTGCTCGCCGAACTCGCCGCCGACGCTGTCCTGGGTGCTCGCGCCGGTGACCGTGTAGGCAGTGCCCTCCAGCTTCGCGGTCTGGCCGATCTTGAACGGGCGCTTCGCGGATCCCTGCTTCGCCTTGTCCGCCTTCGGTTCCTCGCCTGCGGCCGCGCTGGGAGTCGTGTCGGTCGTGGTGCCGGCAGGGGCGTCCGGGTCGCCACCGCCACTGGCAGCGCCGACCATGCCGCTGATGAGCAGCACTCCGGCGACGACGCACGCGCCGATCAGGGCACCCTTGGAGTCGGTCGTATGGCGGCTGAAGTTGCCGTACTCGTCGACGCGCAGGACCAGGCTCTGGCGCCGGTTGATGTGGGCGATGAGCAGCCAGGCGAGCGACCACAGTCCGCAGGTGAAGATCGTGAGAAGCAGGTGCAGGACATGGTTCGTGCGACCGCCCTTGGCAAGCACGGTGTAGTAGTCGGTCTGCGACTCGATCCGCCAGCCGCCGTCGGCGACCTCCTTGGCGACGGCCTGGGACATCTGCTGCCGTACGTTCGCGGTCGGCTCGTTGGACATTGTTTGCTCCCTCCCTGTGGCTGCGGAGTTGCAGCTCGTGATGAGAGAAGGTTGGAGCCAGGCAACGTTGTCGGCCACGAAGATCGCCGATAAGGGGCATTAACAGCGATTCATCAGTTCGACGCTCGATGTTCGGCTTATCGTGAGGGGGACACCAGGCGAGCAGGAAGGGGCATGACGTGGAGCGGGCCGCACCGACGCTAACCATGCAAGACATCGCCGACGTGGCACGCGTCAGCCGCCCGGCCGTGTCGATGTGGCGCCGTCGCCCCAACGTACGTGGACGGGTGATCCCGTTCCCGAAGCCGGTCGACATCGTTGCCGGCATCGAGCGATTCGACCGCGACGAGATCGTCGCATGGCTGGCCGAGACGGGCCGAGGGAACAACCCGGACCACGCGTACGACGCTCCGACCCTTGCCGCCCCGGTCGGCGCCGACCCCGAGATGGTGGTGTCCTTGCTGTGTCTCCGCGCGCTCGGGGTCGACGAGCTCGGGCCGCTCGCCCCGGCCGGGGTCGCTGCGGCCGCGGCTGAACGCGATCCCGAGGACGCGCTGGTGCGGCGCGAGCTGGCCGACGCGGCGCTCGACGCCGCGACGCTGCGCTATGTGGACGACCTGGTCGAGGGTTCCTACGGGCTCCCCGACGCGCTGGCGCGGGTCGGATCCGGCAGGTTGCGGCGTGAGACACAGGACCTGGGGTTGGCCGCTGACCTGCTGGCGATGCTTCGCGCCGTCGTCGAGGCCGCCCGCCTCCATCTCGGCGACGACGTCGCGCTGGACCCGGGTGGTGACGTCCACATCGCCAGCACGCTCGTCGAGGGGTTCGCCGGTCTGCTGCTCGGTGAGGATGACGCCGCCCGACGCTTGCATCGCCGGGCCGTCGTCGCGGGAGTCGAGGTGGTGGACCACGCAGCCAGTTCCGTACGCGTGGTGTCGGTGCTCGGGCTCACGGACCTGGAGGCGCTGGAGGCGGTCGACGAGGCCGTGCTCGAGCTCGGTCCGTTCGACGCGGCCGTGGTTGTCGGATCCTCGGCACTTCTCTGCGACCGGCTCGCCGGTGACCTGGACGCTCAGCGTGCGCAGACATTGCGGTCCGGCAACCTGGGTTTCGCCGCGAGGCTCCCCAGGGGCATGCGCAAGGACGCCGCGCGACAGGGCTTGGGTCTTTGGGTCCTGTCCGGTCGGGTCCACACCGACCGGGTCCGTGTGGCCGACCTGACCGGGGCCGATCTCGATCTTCCTGACCTGGCCTCCGACCTCAGCGGGGCACTGGCCCAGACCGAGGATCGCGCGTTTCGCTACGCGCTCGCGGTCGATCTGGCACCGGTCCGCGCCGGCAAGGCGTCGTTGGTGCCGCGCGGGGCGGTGGCCCCTCGCCTGGGCACGGCCCAGGCGCGCGACCATCTCGACCGGGTCCACGCTGCCACCCTGACCACGAGCGCACCGCTGACGGGTTTCGACGTGGACGTCGACCGGGCGCCGGGGTCGGTCGTGCTGCGCCAGCGCTCGCTCGCCGAGCTCTGCGACGCCGGGCAGCTCAAACGCATCCGTGGCGCTCGGATCGACCTCGATCACGCCGACCCGGATGGGACCGTCCCGGTCCTCGCGGCAGACGGGTCGACCAACGGCGTACGCCTCGATCCGTTCGACGCCGAGCGGCACTACTCTCATGCCGTGAGGACCGAGCCCGGGGACGTCGTCTTCAGCGACAAAGGCACCCCAGCGGCAGCCGTGGACGAGACCGGCGGTGCGATCGTGAGGTCGCCGTCGCGGATCCTGCGGCCGAAGGTGGGTGCGCCGTTCGGCCCCTACGCGTTGGCTGCGATCATCAACCGGCAGCCCGGCGGCGAGTGGGAGACCTGGACTGTCCCGGTCCTGGCCGCCGAGGCCGCCGACGCACTCGACGGCACCCTGGCCAGCATCGACGGCCACATCGACGAGCTGCGCCGGCGCCTGGCCGCAGCCCACGAGCTCCAGAACGCACTCATCGACGGAGTGGCCGCAGGCACGGTCATCCTCGACACCGACCACCAGTCCGACAGCACGCAGAGGATCCAGAGGAGAGCAGGCTGATGCCACCGCGCAAGAAGAAGGACCCGTCGACACCGTCGACGATGGACGAGCTCAAGGACATGCTCTGGAAGGCTGCCGACAAGCTCCGCGGCTCGCTCTCGGCGGCGCAGTACAAGGACGTCATCCTCGGCCTGGTGTTCCTGAAGTACGTCTCGGACGCCTTCGAGGAGCGCCGCGAGACGATCCGCACGGATCTGCTCGCCGACGGCTATGACGAGGACCAGATCGCCGACCTGATCGACGACGCCGAGGAGTACCAGGGTTACGGCGTCTTCCTCGTCCCCGCCCAGGCCCGCTGGCAGCACCTCGCCGAGAACGCCAAGGGCAAGCCCGCGATCGGCGACGAGCCGGGCCGCACGATCGGCTCGCTCGTCGACGAGGCCATGGACGCGATCATGAACGCCAACGAGTCCCTGCGCGGGACCTTGCCGCGGCTCTACAACAAGGACAACATCGACCAGCGCCGCCTCGGCGAGCTGATCGACCTGTTCAACTCGATGCGCTTCTCCCGCCAGGGCGAGCATCGTGCGCGCGACCTGATGGGGGAGGTGTACGAATACTTCCTCGCCAAGTTCGCCGCAGCCGAGGGCAAGCGCGGAGGCGAGTTCTTCACGCCCCCGTCGGTGGTACGCACCATCGTCGAGGTCCTCGAACCGACCTCTGGTCGCGTCTACGACCCCTGCTGCGGCTCGGGCGGCATGTTCGTCCAGGCCGAGAAGTTCATCGAGACCCACGATGGCGACCCGACCGCGATCTCGGTCTACGGCCAGGAGGCCAACGAAGAGACCTGGCGTCTGGCGAAGATGAACCTCGCCATCCACGGCATCAACAACTCCGGCCTCGGCCCCCGCTGGGGCGACACCTTCGCCCGCGACATCCATCCCGATGTCCAAGTCGACTACGTGATGGCCAACCCGCCGTTCAACATCAAGTCCTGGACCCGCAACACCGAGGACCCCCGCTGGAGGTTTGGGGTGCCGCCGGCGAACAACGCCAACTACGCCTGGATCCAGCACATCCTCTCCAAGCTCGCGCCCGGCGGTAAGGCCGGTGTCGTCATGGCCAACGGCTCCATGTCGTCCAACTCCAACGGCGAAGGCGACATCCGCGCCCAGATCGTCGAAGCCGACCTGGTCTCGTGCATGGTCGCTCTCCCGACTCAGCTCTTCCGCTCCACCGGCATCCCCGTCTGCATCTGGTTCTTCGCCAAGGACAAGGGGTCCCGCGCCGGCGAGGTCCTCTTCATCGATGCCCGCAACCTCGGCTACATGGTCGATCGCGCCGAGCGCTCGTTGAGTGATGACGACGTCGCCAAGATCGGTAACACCTACCACCGCTGGATGAATAGCCCCTCGACTAGCGATCAGCCAGCGCTGTTTGAGTCGTCGCAACCGTCGGTCGAGCCCGCGAGCGAATCGAGCGGTGTCGAGACCAACGCAGTCGCGTCGTACGAAGACATCCCCGGCTTCTGCAAGTCGGCGACCCTCGCCGACATCAAGGCCGCCGACTACGCCCTCACCCCCGGTCGCTACGTAGGCACCCCCGAAACCGAAGACGACGGCGAGCCGTTGGATGCCAAGATCACCCGTCTCACGACCGAGCTTCTGGAGGCCTTCGACGAGTCCGCTCGCCTCGAGAAGGCCGTACGCCAGCAGCTTGAGCGGATCTCATGACCGCATCGTCGATGCTGCTGAAGGATCTGTTGGTTGCGACCAAAGATGGCGACTGGGGCCAGGAGACCCTGGCCCCAAACCACACGCCGCGCTATGTGATTCGAGGCGCAGACTTTCCGGACGTTCCACATCGGAAGGTCGACAGGATTCCATTGCGTTACCTGCCCGATCGAACAGTCGATAGGCGGACGCTTGAAGCCGGGGATATCCTCCTTGAGACCGCCGGGGGAACCCAGGGGAGGCCAACCGGGCGCACGGTTCTTATTACCCAGGAACTCCTGGACGCCATCCCCGGCAAGGTGATCGGAGCCAGTTTTACTCGCTTCCTGCGCGTCAACGAAGCGCTGGTCGACTCGCGGTACCTCTACTGGTATCTGACTGCGATCTACCGCCGTGGCGAGATGGCGGAGTATCACGTCCAGCACACTGGGGTTGGACGATTCCAGTACACAACCTTCGCCGCTAACAAGCAGATCCCCCTCCTGCCGCTGGAGCAGCAGCGCTCCATCGCCGAGGTCCTAGGTGCCCTCGACGACAAGATCGCCGCCAACGACCGCCTCATCGTGTCTGCGGACCGGTTGGGCAGCGCCTTGTTGCGTCAGGCCCTGGTTGACCGGTCGGTGCCGCTGGTCGAGGTTGCAGTGGTGACAATGGGCTCGTCACCGCCTGGCACGAGCTACAACGAAGATGGCATCGGGATGCCCTTCTATCAAGGTGTCCGCGATTTCGGTGTGCGGTTCCCTACGCGACGCGTCTGGACGACTGCACCAGTCCGGACGGCGACGGAAGGCGACGTGCTGTTGAGTGTTCGCGCCCCCGTCGGTCGCACCAATGTCGCCAATGAGCAGCTCTGCTTGGGGCGCGGTGTCGCCGGCCTCCGGCCGCGGGACGGCCGCTCAGCCACCCTCCTTCACCAGGTACGGGCGGCCCACGAAGCGTGGGCCCCTTACGAGGCCGAAGGCACCGTCTTCGGTTCTATCAACAAGGGCCAACTCGAATCCATCGACCTCCCGGCCGTCGATCCGGTAGTAGGCGAGGTACTCGACGATCAGTTGGGGGCGCTCGAAACGCGCATTGCGACAGCGTTAGAGGAGAGCCGCCGCCTCGCCGCAACCCGCGACGAACTCCTCCCCCTCCTGATGTCCGGAAAGCTCCGCGTGAAGGACATCGGTACAGCAATTCCGGCCTGACCTCGGATCGGGTCGTCACTTCCCCCACACATTCGTGGAAGTGACGACTCGACAGGCGACTGGCGGCGTCACTTCCACGCACATGTGCGGTTCTGGCGCCACCGGACCGGCCCTGTGCGCTGGCTGAATTTGAGTAAGCGGCTCCGGCAACCGAGCGTGTCGCCGCATCCTCGTGAACAAGTGTGACAAAGTCTGACTAAGTTGAGGAAGTGTGAAAAAGTAGGTGGGATGAGGATGGAGACCAAGGCGCTCGTCGAGCAGATGCGACGCATCGACGCAGAGATGTCGGGCGTCGAGGTCAAGGCTGGGGTCGGTGGGCTTCCGACCACGACGGTCGAGACGATCAGCGCCTTCGCCAATCTCGACGGCGGCACCATCATCCTGGGACTCAGTGAAGAGGACGGCTTCGCCCCGGCATCCGGATTCGATGCCACACGCATCCGCGATGCGCTCGCGAACGCCTGCGCCAACCTCGTCGAGCCACCGTGTCGGGCCCAGGTCGAGATCGAGGAGTTCGAGAACGCCGCTGTCGTCCGTCTCGACGTGCCCGAGCTCGATCCGGTCGAGAAGCCCTGCTATCTGAAGAAGCCGGGCGCCTACGGGGGCTCGTTCATCCGCGGCGGCGACGGCGACCGGTTGCTGACCCACTACGAGGTCACGCAGCTGCTCTCGAACCGGATGCAGCCGACGTACGATCAAGAGGTTGTCGAGCGTGCGTCGGTCGCTGATCTCGACACGGACCTGGTCGCGACCTACCTGGCACGCGTGCGCCGACATTCACCGCGTCTGCGCCGCGACGAGGACGAGCAGCTTCTGATCAAGCTCGGCGTGCTCGCGCCAGGCCCTGACGGGGTGGTCAAGCCGACCCTCGCGGGCCTGCTTGCTCTCGGGTCCTACCCGCAGCAGTTCTTCCCTCAGCTGTTCGTGTCCTTCGTGGCTCTGCCGGGACTCAAGATGGGGGAGACCGACCCGGAGGGGCGACGATTCCTCGACAACGCGTCGTTGACCGGGCCGCTCCCCGTGATCGTCGCGGACGTGATCGCGATGGCGATCCGCAACATGCGCGTGGGTGCGATCATCGCCGGCATCGGCAGGCGGGATGTCTACGACTATCCGCTCGACGTCATCCGCGAGATCGTCGTGAACGCCCTGATGCACCGCGACTACAGCCCGGATGCACGTGGGAGCCAGGTTCAGATCGAGCTCTATCCGGATCGGCTGGAGGTGAAGAGTCCCGGAGGTCTCTACGGTGCGATCACGGTCGCCGACCTTGCTGCCGACGAGCACCACTCGACGTCCCGGAACCAGACTCTGGCGGCGATCCTGGCCGACGTCGAGGTCGAGGGCCAGCCGGGCGAGGCGCTGTGTGAGAACCGCGGATCCGGCCTGCACACGGTGATGACCGAGCTGCGGCGCGCGGGAATGAGTCCGCCTGCGTTCATCGTTCGTCCAGGCCATCTGACAGTCCGAGTCCCGCAGCACGCTCTGCTGGGCCCCGACACGATCGAGTGGATCGGGTCGCTCGGCCAGCGTGGTCTGACCGATGCTCAACACCTGGCACTTGCCATGATGCGTACGACCGGTCGGACGACCAACGCGATGCTTCAGGCCTGGGGCATCGATCGCATCGCCGCTGGTCAGGCGCTGGAAGATCTCGTTGACCGAGGGGTTGCGTTCAGTCGTGGAGGTCGGCGCTACGCGGCGTACCACCTCATCGAAGAAGCCCTTCCGCTGGAGATTGTTGACGCCGAGCCGGACGACGCGGATGTGACGTCTCAAGGGTTTGCTGGTGTCACCGCCGACCTCGATGCGGTCGTTCAAGCGATCCGGGCGGGTCACAACAGCAGAAAGGCGATCCAGGATCAGCTCCGCATGTCGCAGAGCACCGTTTCCAGGCGACTGAAGCAGCTGGAAGATGATGGAGTCATCAGAAGGCTGCACCCGGGGCGGAGCAGTCGTCAGCGGTATCGGGTGGTCGAGTAATCGGTTGTTGCGCCAGTCTGGCCTCGTCTTCGCTTGCATTTGATGAATCGGCCTCGGGAGTCGCTGAGACCGACTGAACTCTCGCCTCGTCGGTCAGGATGCGATGATCCGCTCCAGCTCGTCGCGAACCATGGCCAAGTGGTGACAGGCAAGCGGGATAGATCGCCGGGTGTCACGACGTACTGACGTGTGACGTCCAGGCAGTCCCGTCCCAGTAGCGAGAGGCAGCGACCCCCTCAGGATCGGCATACCAGCCGGCGGAGACGTGGAGCGGCGGGACTGTGGTTACAGGATCGGCAGGATGGCTTGGGGACGGTCCTGCCCCGGCATTGACCGCGTAGATGTGGTCCTGCAACCAGGCGTCGCTGAGCTCGCTGGCTCTGGCCGCGGAAACCGAGACCTCGGCCTTCACCCGGTTGCCCTTGACCATCGCCCGGACGACGCACCCGAGACCTCTGTCGTCGAGCAGGTCGATCACAGGGAGGAAGTTCTGGCCCATGGCCGGGGTCATGCGACCGACAGCGGCGCCGTCGATCCGCACCTCCACCAGCTCCTTCGTCGAGCGGGCCGTCACCTCTTCGACGCGGTGAAGAGTTGCGTGAACCCAGCCCTCGCCTTCGGGGCGAAGCCATGGTGCGCATGCCTCCTGAGCGCCAGGTCCGGGCGCGATCTTCACTGCGCGCCCAGTCGGCAGCTCGACTCCGCTGGGTGGCGTGTTCAGCGGGAGGATGAGATGAGGCTCGGCGAGCTTCAGCGACACCCTGGCGTGGATGTGGCCGGTCCGTCGCCCACTCTCCCAATCGATCTCCGGACGCGCCCAGACGCGTGATCCGACGGTTGCGAGAAGCCCCTGGTTCGCGAGCCTGCTCAGTCGAGGCTGATATGTCGCGGCCTCCTCCTTGGGGAGATAGCCGACGAGGTTCCCACTGATGACCACCTGAACCGCGTTGGCGTCGTAGCGGTTGGTCGGCTCAGGAATGAGATCTGCCTCGAATGTGTCCTCGACGCCCTCCTCCGGAACGCCATGCGGGAAGAGCCTCGCGATCTCGGCGGAGTGATGCCCCTCGCCGGCGACCTCGAAGCCGGCGTAGGACGGCTGGCCCCAGAGGGCAAATCTCACCAGCCCTGTTGTTCCCGAGCCGGCGCGGGCACCGCGAGCTACGACAGCGGGCGCTGACGGCTCCGCACCGGAAGCACGGTTCTTCTTCACGACCGTTGCCAGCCAGTCGTGAAGACTTTGGAACATCGCGGCGTCCTTCTTCAGGAACATCACTGAGTCCGCGCTGTCGACCGCCGGACGCTGCGAGGCTGCTGCTCCGCCGGTGCCGATCGTGAGGATGCCGTTGGTCAGGGCCGAGGCCGGCTTGAGGTGGACGCCGCTCAGCGCCGCCAGGTTGATGCGGCGTGGACTGTTCGTCTTCAGCCCGCCGGCCTTCGCAACGAATCCATGGTGGGTGATGACCATCTGATCACCTTCGATCGCGATCGTCCCGTTGTGGCCGCGATACTCGACCATCTGCTACTCCCTTGTTGTGCTCATGTTGTCGTGACCAACTCATGACGCGTTGTTGACGCGCGTGGTCAGCGCGACGACGTGGTCGCCGTCGCGGCCCAGGTCTCCGGACTTGACCGCTGCGGTCAGAACCCCCATCAGACGTTCGGCAACTTTGCTGCCGAGCTGCTGGATACCGAAGGTGCGAGCGGTGGCGCGCATCAGGTCCGCGTCCCGCATGCCGTGTGCTGCACGAGCATGAGCGATCATGGCGTTACGCAGCTCCGGGTAGGGAACGTCCTCGACGGATCGGCGGCCAGCTGTGGGCACCCGAAACGCCGCGTAATCGTTCTCGTCCAGATTCGATGGCCAGGCGACCTTGTCGCCGTTGCCAGCTCGCCGGATCATCCCTCGAGGGACCAGCGCGAGGATCTCATCCGCTCGTGTTTGGCGAACTCGCTCCAGCCCGAACCTGGCGGCAAGGACGCGGGCCAGCCGGTCGGCCAGGATCGGGCCCTCGGTGCGTACGATGTCCTGGATCTCGTGAGTGACGGTCCGCTTGTTGTCGGCGTACTCGAGATGGTCCAACGCCCACCTCGGATGGCGAGCCTTGGCGTCTGCGGCTTCGAAGGGATCATCACTCTTCACCATCGAGAAGAGCTGCATCTCCGGGACGTCGTCAACGCCGCGGACCAGCACCGGTGAGTCATCGTCGACGACCTCCATAGGCTCCAGGGCGACGACCGAGCGTGGCTCGGAGGTCCGAGCGGCGACGACGATCCGTTCGACCACCGACTGCGGGTCACGCAGCCAGGTCGGAAGCCACACGCGCTCGACCCCCGACCACGACATCGCGTCGACCAGCACCTCGTGCGGCATACCGTCGCGGTCACCGACCGTCGCCCGGTTGCGCCAGCCCGGGCCGTCCAGGAGCACGGCTACCCAAGGCCTGGTGCCGGAGCGTACGCCGAGATCCACCGTGAAGTCGGAGAGCCCTACGGACTTGCGCGTCTCCAGCCCGGCCTCTTCGAGAGCTGCAGCGACGGCGTCGAGGTGCAGATCGACGGGTGGTCGCCGGTCCAGTCCCGCTGCCTCGGCACCGTCTCGTGCCTGGATCAGATAGCTCCTCAGATGCTGCAAGCCCTTCGAAGTGGTGCTGGCATCGAGCTGGTCGGCCTCGAAGGACGAGAAGAGGATGACCCGTTCCTTGGCGCGGGTGATCGCGACGTTGAGACGCTTCTCGCCGCCTTCGCGACTCAACGGTCCCCAGTTGTTGGTGACCTTGCCGGTCTTGTCGCTCACCCCAAACGCGAGGGTGAACAAGATGATGTCGCGCTCGTCACCCTGGACGTTCTCGAGGTTCTTGACGACCAGCGGCTCGTCATCGCGTGCGAAGGCGTCCCTGATACCTCGGTCGCCGTCGGCCGCAAGAGCCTCGAGCATGTCCAGGATCAGAGTCTGCTGCTGGTTGTTGAAGGTGATGACGCCCACGGACTTCTCGGGCGTACGTGCGAGGACAGTGCGGACCTCTCGAACGACCGCCTCGGCCTCAGCCCGATTGACCCGAGCTCCCCGGGTGCCGCCTTCCCAGGTGCCGTTGACACGGCGGAGCGACAGCCCTGTCGAGTCGTCCGAATCTGGTGGCGACGGGAAGCTTGCGAGCTGGTTCTTGTAGTAGTGAGCGTTGGAGAACGCGATCAGCGCCTCGTTCCGGCTGCGGTAGTGCCAGGTCAGCGGCAGGCTGGGCAGGCGTGACTGCGTGGCCTGTTCGAGGATGCTGACCTCGTCCTTGAGCGCGAAGACCTCCTCGCTCGGGGCGTCGGACGTGCCCTCGTCGTCGTCCTTGGGCCCGCTGGACTGGAAGGCGGAGGACGGCGGCATCTGCTGGGAGTCACCGACCACGACGACGGCCTTGCCGCGACCCATCGCACCGACAGCGTCGGGCACTCGGATCTGAGATGCCTCGTCGAAGACGACGATGTCGAAGTCCACGGCGCCTGGTTCAAGGAAGCGCGCGACCGATCCAGGGCTCATCATCACGCACGGGGTGAGCTCCGTGATGATCGAGCCGAAATTGCGCATCAAGGCCCGTGTGGTCATCCCGCCACGCTTGCGGCCGAGCTGACCGAGGAAGTCGGCGACCCGTCCCTGCGGTCGCCGAGGGTCGAAGCTGCGAGCTGCGACGATCCTTGCCGGAAGCTCGCTGCGTAGCCGTTCGCGAAGGTCGACGCCGGTGGTCAGGAATCGCTCGACCTGGTGGGAACGGGCCTCCTCGTCGAAGAACCGCAGACCGCTGCCGTCGAGCCGCTCGTCCAGGGACGCTCGAGCGAACGAGAGCATCGCCGCGTACTCGATGTCCTGGCCGGGGATCTCGCCTCGGAGCGCAGCTTCGGCGAGCCCGCCCATGCCGGCCTCCGCGAGCGTGCCAGCGGCGATCGACACGGCAGTCCATCGTGCGAGAGCCAGGAAGTCGTCCTCCAGATCTTTCTCCCACGTCCGTCGAACGCGTGCCAGAGACTCGCTCAGCGAGCGATCTTGCTGCCACTGGGTGATCGTCGAGTCCGTTGTCCTGAGCGCTGTGAAGATCTGGGTCCATGCGCGTGCCAGACGTCGAGCGACTTCGGGGCCGACCGGCAGACCGCGCGCGGCGGCCTCGATCATTGTCGACGTGGTGGCGTCGAGGCGAGCCTCGTTGTCGATGTGGTCGGCGAGCGCTGACGCTGCGAAGACGGCATCGACCTGGCGACGTACGACTTCGACCGCGTCGTCTTCGAGCGGATTCCATCGGAACGGGAGCTCGACGCCTGCAAGTCCGCTTACGAAGCGGGTGAGTTCCGCGGCTTCTTCCCGGACAGTCAGCAGCGTTCGAAGCTGCGCGGTGAGGGTCTTCGGGTTGATGTTTGCGGCGGGCGAGAGCGTAGGAGAAAGTTCGTCGATCAGTGCCTGCCGCGGCTTCTTCTTGAAGAGCTTTCCGTCGACCTCGACCGATCGTGCGACCAGGCCGTCCAGATCCATCTCGATGACAGTTGGGGTGAAAGGACCGAGGCGCGCCAAGTGAGTCGTGCGGAATCGGTCGATCGCGCTTGCCGTCTCTTGGACGCGCTGTCTCCACGCGGCGGTGACCACTGAGCGAGCCTCGGCAGTCGAACGACCTGACCCCAAGGTGACCGTCTGCAACCAGTCTGCGATCCGCTCGAAATCAGAGGGACGCATGGCGAGGTCGAGCAGTGCTCGCCCGTGGTCGTCGTGCGCCGCTCGGTCTGCTGCGAGTAGCTCGGTGGTCGCATGCCGCAGCGTCGGTGTGGTCTCGGCGTGAACAGAGATCTGTCCGGACAGCGTCCACGGGGAGTCTAGAGGTGCACCAGGATGGGACGTCACTGCTGCCTCGAGATCGCGCGCACGGCTGTAGAGATCCGGTTCGTTACCCTCACGGATCACGCGTCGGCCGACCTCGGGGAGCGCAGACAGTGGCCGCCGCGATGGCGTACCCCTCTTCTCCAGTTCGAGGAGTGCCTGGCGGACTCCCCAGGCGGATTCGCCTGTCGGTCCGGCTTCGTGGAGCTGGTCCGGATACTTGGAGAGCGACTCGACCACGGACCGGTAGGAGTCTCGGAGGGTGGTGAACGAAGCGCTGGTGCTCGTCCGGGTCTCAAGAGCCTCAGTGAGCTGGCGACGTACGGCGGCTGCGGTCTGCTTCCGGCCGTGCAGGTCGAGAGTGAACGGGCCCAACCCGACGGCGTCGAGCCGTCGTTGCACAACGTCGAGCGCCGCTTGCTTCTCTGCGACGAAGAGGACCTTCTTACCCTCAGCCAGACAGTTGGCGATGAGGTTCGTGATCGTCTGGGACTTCCCGGTTCCCGGAGGGCCCTCGAGGACGAATGACTTTCCGGCGGCTGCCCATCGCACCGCCTTCAGCTGGGACCCGTCAGCAGCGATCGGCAGGTATGTCGTCGCCTCCGCGGTCGGCTCGTCGTCCGGGTCCTGAGTGTCGTCATCGAAGACTGACTGCGGGCGTTCGACGAGGTGCCTGACGACAGGACGCTCGATCAGCTTTCGCCAGTTGTCGGTGAGATCTCGCCACATCTCCAAGGTGGCGAACTGGAAGACGCCGAGATGTGCGTCCTCCTCCACATGGATTCCTTTGATGCCGTTCTTGTTGAGCGCGCTGCGGATCGCTTGCATCGAGGCGATCACGTCGATGCCGGAGTCATCCCGGTCAGGTGCGATCAGCTCCGGTACCTCGACACCGAACTGAGAACGCAGCTTCTCAGCGAGGCACTGGTTGGGCATCGCCGTGCTATCGACGTCCTCTACGACGATCTGGAAGCTGGTGTCCCGCTTACCTTCCAGCTTGACCGGCAGCAGGAAGATCGGTGCGGCTGTCTCGGTCGCCTTTGCTCCGAAGCGGGACGGGCCGGCTGTGGCTTCGGCTGAAAATACGACGGACCCGAGTGTCAGGTAGAGGTTGTTGGTTCCTGTTTCCTCGAGCTCGGTGCGGGCTCGTCTCTGCAACCGCACCAGACGGTTCACATGCTCCTTGTCGCTCATCGTGATGAAGAGGGTGCGCTCATCGAGCATGAGGCGGCCTGCCACGTCAGCGTCGATGTCCTGAGCGAATCGCGCTCCCTGAAGCAGATGCAGCTCACTGAGGTCGTCGTGTGCCTGAAGCCGGAACGCGGTGCCCGCAGCGAGCCGGTCCTCGAAGTCGCCGATCCGACCTCTGGGCACGTGGATGCCGGCGCCCCCGGTACGCCGCGGGCTGAGGTTGAGGAGAGGGTTCATGTTCGACAGGTCCAGCAACGATCGACGCCACTGATCTACCCGTGGCGGGAACTCAGATGAGGGCATCTGGCTGAGCTCTTTGGGGACACGCAGCTCACGGGTCGCCTCGATGGTCTCGACGACCTCGATCGTCCCGCCCTCTCCCGAGACGAGCACCGGGAGAGGCTTGACTCGCCGATGCGCGGCTTTGACATCGAGCATCCAACGCAGGTCGTCAGTACGCCGGCTCCACCACAGCGATGTCTGCGCTGATGCGGTTGGGAACGGCACCGGCTCTGCCCGATCAGTGAGCGCGGTCAGTTCGACCGAGACGAAGTCGGCCGAGTCAGCGACCATCAGCAGGGTCGATCGCTCCGAGAGCGCGGTCGCCGGCAAGAGGTGGTTCTCCTGGGTCAGCCACCCGGCGAAGGCGTGACCGGTCGTCAGCACAAGCACTGGCGAGATTCCAGCTGCTTCAAGCGCCGCGGCGAAGGTGGTAGCGAGGTCCAGACACGTTCCCCAGCGGTCCTCGAGCACCTCCTTGTGCGTACGGATCTTCTGTCCGGTCCCCTCGAACGATGCAGGTGGTTCGATGTATCGGATACGCCGTGCCTGCATCGCCTCGTAGATGGCTTGGACGATGGCGCAAGCCCGGTCTGGGCCCCTCTGGTATCCGTCGATGTCTGGGCTGCCTGTGCTTGTCGCGAGACGCGTGCTCACCTCTTCGAGCAGAGCAGTGATCGAGGGGTCGCGTGGGCGAGCGAAGGCCGCGAGGGTCTCCGGAACGGATGTGGCATCCCACTCATCGGCGGCAAGTAGGGTCACTGGTTCTGACGCTTCCGCGTCATGCGCATCGAGGCGGAGCCGCAGTCCTGCTGTCACCGCCTCTTGGAGATGTGCGAAGAGGGCCGGACTGAGGAACCAACGCAGCCGTTCGCTCGGAATCGACGCTGACTGCCCAGGGCCGAGGGGCATGGTCTCCAGGATGAGCGGTCGGACATCATCGGCCGAAGGCCATCCGTGGACGCTGATCTCGAGAGGGCCGGGATCGGTTTGCGCAGTCCCGACGTTGCAGACCTCGACGCCAAGGATGACCGGGATCTGATTCATGACCATGGCGTAGTTGAACGACGCCCGGTAGGACAGCCGCACCTCGAGATCACCGATTGCCACCGCAATCTGAGCTACCCCGTCGGGAAGGCTGTCCTTCGGCAGTGCCCGAACGGCGCCACCCGACCGGGCGCGCTCACCGTCGACTGGAGCATTCGGCGCACCTGTGTCAGACGTCGACGGGATCCGCTCGTCGGCCTTGGTGTCTTGGGCAGACGTGGTTGCGAGCAGTTCTTGGAACCGGGGTGTGTACTCCGAAGCCCCGATCGATTCGGCCAACAAGATCATCGTGTCGATGCCGCGGTCGGTGACGTGCGCGGTCATCTCGGGGCTGTGCGCCCAGCGGTTGGCAGTGTCATGGAGCTCGGAGGCATAACCGGTCTGGACTCGAGACAGGCTCGGCTTGAATCCACGCCACTCGTCGCGCATGACACGGAGCAACACCCGCGGATCGTTGGGGTCGATCTTGTAGGCGCGTCCGAGCCGGGCTTCGGTTCGTGCCACGATCAGGTCGGGCCACGTCGTGCTCGGTGGAAGATCGCGGCCGAGGTTCGCGTCGACGAAAGGGCGAAGGGCGTCGCGCAACAGGGCGAGTCCGCGGCCGAAACGCTCGTGGTCAGTGAGGTGCATGTTCATCCAGATCTACATCGAGTGCCAGGCGTGCACCTGGCTTGTTTGCTGCCCCTGGAGATTCGCCCAGGTGCTCGAGATTTGGTCTCGGTCCGGTGGTGCGACCCCAAGATTTGGTAGATACCCGCAAAGATGAGGCTCGCGAGCGCAAGCTGTGGGTGGTTGGCCACAGGATCGTTGCGTCTATGTCGCGCAGGCACTCTGCGAGGTGGCGATAACCCCCGTTAACACCTGGTTCAGCCCACACGCCGCCCTGAGCGGCGTACGTTGCCAGTCGAAAGCAAATGGTCGACGAACAGGACGGGCGATGGTCAGCGAAGCGGAGTGGGAGCAGATCGCGGTCGAGGCGTTCCACGAGCAGGGGTGGGAGGCGCTCCGCGGGTCGGAGGTGCTGCCCGGCATGCCGGGCGGGCGCAAGGAGTGGTCCGACCTGGTGATGCCCGAGCGGACGCTGGCGGCGATGAGGCGGCTCAACCCTGCGGTGCCAGCGGATTTTCTTGCTCAAGCACTCGCCGAGATCGTTGCGCCGACGTCGCAGGACGCGATCGCGGAGAACTATCGCCTGCACCGGATCCTTGTCGACGGCTACCGCGGCCTGACGTACGTCGATGACGACGGTGTCGAGCAGAGCCCGACGATCAGGCTGGTGAGTCACCGGGTGGCCGACAACGAGTTCAACGTCGTCAATCAGGTCACCATTCGCAACCGGGAGAAGGAGCGCCGGTTCGACTTCGTGCTCTATCTCAACGGGCTGCCCGTCGGGATCGGGGAACTCAAGCGCGCGGGGTCGCAGCAGGCCGACCTGTCCAGCGCGCACGCTCAGCTGGAGACGTACCTTCGCGAGTTTCCGATGGCCTTCCGATTCTGTGTCCTCTCGATCGTCAGCGACGGGATCACGGCCAGGTACGGGACCCCGTTCACGCCGCTGAACCACTACTCGCCGTGGAACGTCGACGACGACGGTCGGCCGATCAAGCCGGGAGCCGACGTCGATGACCTCTCGATCGGTGTCGAGCTCGAATACCTGATCGACGGCATCGGCAACCTCGAGCGGTTCCTTCAGCTCCAGCGCGACTATGTCGCCTTCGACGAGGGCGCTGGTGGCTATGCCAAGAGGATCGCCAAGCCGCACCAGTACTTCGCGGTGACCAAGGCGGTCGGGTCGACCGTCGCGGCCGTGGAGAGCAACGGCAAGGCTGGCGTGGTGTGGCACACCCAAGGTTCCGGCAAGTCGATGGAGATGGAGCTCTACGCCCATGCCGTCTCTCAGCAGCCCAAGCTGAAGAACCCGACGATCGTCGTCGTCACCGACCGTAACGAGCTCGACAGCCAGCTCTTCGAGAGCTTCAACAGCAGCCGCCTCCTGAGCGAAAGGCCGGTCAAGGTTGCCAATCGTGCTCAGCTGCGGGACGAGCTCACCCACCGGATGACCGGTGGCGTCTACTTCACGACGCTGCAGAAGTTCGGGCTCTCACAACGGGAGAAGGAGTCGGGGCTCGATCACCCGCTGCTGTCCGAGCGACGCAACATCGTCGTTGTGGTCGACGAGGCCCACCGGAGCCATTACGACGACCTCGACGGGTATGCGCGTCACATCCGGGACGCACTTCCGCAAGCTGCGTTCATCGCCTTCACTGGGACCCCGATCTCGTTCGACGACCGCAACACCGAGGAGGTCTTCGGACGAGTCATCGACACCTACGACCTGACGCGGGCGGTCGACGACGGCGCGACCGTTCCGGTCTACTTCGAGCCCCGCTTGATCCAGGTGAAGCGGGCCGGTGAGGTCAGTGAGGAAGACCTCAACAACGCAGCGGATGAGGCGACCACCGGCCTCGACGACGTCGAGCGTGACCGGATCGAGAAGTCGGTCGCGGTCATCAATGCGGTCTATGGAGCTCCCGCACGGCTCAAAGCGCTCGCCGCCGATCTGCTGGCTCACTGGGAGGCGCGGTCGACCGCGATCACGCCCTTCATCGAGTCGCCTGGCAAGGCGTTCGTCGTCGGTGGGACCCGCGAGATCTGCGCCCATCTCTACGAGGAGATCATCGCGCTGCGCCCCGACTGGCACGCCGACTCCGAAGCCGAGGGAGTGGTGAAGGTCGTCTACTCCGGATCGGCCTCGGACAGCGGCCTGGTCGGCAAGCACGTCCGTCGCGAGGCCCAGAACAAGGTCATCCAGAAGCGTCTCAAGGACGCTGAGGACCCGCTGCAGATCGTGATCGTCAAGGACATGATGCTGACCGGGTTCGACGCACCCCCGCTGCACACTCTCTACCTCGACCGGCCGCTCAAGGGCGCGCTGCTGATGCAGACGCTAGCGCGGGTCAACCGGACCTTCCGAGGTAAGCCGAACGGTCTGCTGGTTGCGTACGCACCGCTTGCCGACAACCTCGGCAAGGCTCTGGCTGAGTACACCGAGACCGACCAGAAGGAGCGCCCTGTCGGGCGGGACGTCGATGAGGCTGCGAAGCTCGCCAACGATCTGGTCGAGCGGCTCGACGCGCTCTGCGCCGGGTTTAACTGGCGTTCCAAGCTCGATGGCCAGCAGCGGGCGTGGGTGAAGGCCGCCGTCGGGCTGACGAACTACCTGCGCTCACCTGCGACGCCAGGCAATGTCGTAGGGGAGGGGGAAGAGACCCTGTCCGAAAGCTTCCGCAAGCTGGCCAACCAGCTGTCCCGGGCGTGGGCTCTGGCAGCAGGCAAGGAGACACTGGAGGGACTGCGCCAGACGGTCAGGTTCTACGAAGAGGTCCGCGTCTGGATGGGGAAGTTCGACGCCCAGGAACGGCAGGCGTCCGGCCGACCGGTGCCCGAGGAGATCCAGCGCCTGCTGTCCTCCCTCGTGGAGACCTCGACGGTGACCGGCGAGATCGTCGACATCTACGACGCTGCCGGTCTGCCGAAGCCGTCGCTCAGTGAGCTCGGTCCGGAGTATCTGGCCAAGGCGCAGAAGGCAGAGAACCCCCACCTGGCGATCGAGGCGTTGCGCGACCTGCTCACCGAGGAGTCGAGCCAGGTGACCCGGTCCAACCTGGTCCGGCAGCGGGCTTTCGCTGAGCGGATCCAGGAGCTGATGAACCGCTACACCAACTCCCAGCTCACTTCGGCAGAAGTCATCGCCGAGCTGATCGAGCTGGCTCACGAGGTCGCTGCGGAAGCCAACCGCGGCCAGCACTTCTCCCCGCCGCTGGACTCCGACGAGCTCGCCTTCTACGACGCCGTCTCCAGCAACGAGTCGGCTGTGGAGATCCAGGGCGAGGACGTACTCGCTCAGATCGCCCGAGAACTCGTCGCGATCATGCAGCGCGATGTCAAGACCGACTGGACGGTTCGTGACGACGTACGGGCGAAGCTGAGGTCGTCGATCAAACGGCTGCTCGTGAAGTACAAGTACCCGCCCGACAAGCAGGCCAGCGCCATCCAGCTGGTGATGGACCAGATGGAGTCGCTGGCGCCCCGTTACGCGGAGGCGCCTGGGGCATAAGCGGCGTACGTTTCACGCTGCCGTCGCCTGAGGTTCACCGCGGGCGGGCGCGCAGGTGGTGCGGACTGGCTTGGGTTGAGGGCTGAGACCTGTCTCGGGATCCCCTACCAAGCTCCGAGGAGTACCAACCCATGTCCGCAACTCGACGCTCCCTGCTCACCGGAGGAGCCGCGGCCGGGGTCGGCCTGGCCGTCGCCGGTGCCGTTCCCGCTCTTGCCGAGGCGAAGCCGGCCCGGCCCGGCACCCCCGGACGCAAGCGCGCCCGCGAGCCGTTCCCGCCGCTCGTGGACGACCCCAAGGGGATCCTCGCGCTGGCCGAGGGGTTCACGTACGCCATCGTCACCTCCGCCGGGGAGACGACCCTGAAGACGGGGGAGAAGACGCCGTCCAACCACGACGGAATGATGGTGCTCGGTGGCCGGCGTGGGCGCTACACGCTGATCCAGAACCACGAGATCGAGCCCGGCGAGGGCATCTCGGTGCCGCTGGTCGACGGCACCGTCTACGACCCGGGCGCACCGTCGGGCGGCTGCACCGTGATCACCACCGACGCGGGCGGCGCCAACTTCGGTGAGTTCGTCGCGATCTCGGGCACCTCCACCAACTGCGCCGGCGGCCCGACACCGTGGGGGACCTGGCTGACCTGCGAGGAGACCGTCAACGACGCCGGTGAGGAGTGGGAGGGTGAGGACGGCACCACGGGTGTCTACGAGAAGGACCACGGCTACGTCTTCGAGGTCTGGGCCGACGGCTCGGCCGACCCGCGCCCGATCAAGGCCTTCGGCCGCTACGACCACGAGGCCGTCGCGATCGACAGGACCCGCACCAAGGTCTTCCTCTCCGAGGACGCCGACGAGCCCAACGGGCTCTTCTACCGCTGGACCGCCCCGGCAGGGGTGAGGCTCGGTCCGGGTGTGCTCACCGACCTGGCCGACGACGCCGGCACGCTCGCCGCGATGCAGATCATCCTCCCCGACGGCTCGGTGCTGCCCGACGTGGCGTACCTGACCTCCGCGCAGATGGGCCAGCCCTTCCCTGTGAAGTGGAAGACCGTGCCCGAGCGCGACGCCCAGGAGACGCCGTGCCGCGAGCAGTTCGCCGACGGCGAGGTCACCCGAGGGCGCAAGTTCGAGGGCGTGTGGGGCACCGACGAGGGCGTCTACGTGGTCAACTCCTACGCGTGGGAGGAGGGCGACATGCCTGCCGACGCGTCGCCGCACGACGGCATGGTCTGGTTCTACGACTACGCGGCCGAGACCATCCAACTGGTGACGTACTTCCCGCACCAGACGCAGTCCGAGGACGACGCCCCGGCGCCGAAGTACAGCGACCTCACCTTCGACGGCCCCGACAACGTCACCGTCACCCCCTGGGGTTCGCTGGTGCTCGCCGAGGACGGCACCGGCGCCTCGCACGTGCTCGGCGCGTTCCCCGGCGGCCCGGCATACGCCATCGCCCGCAACGATCTCAACGACTCCGAGTTCTGCGGGCCGTGCTTCTCGCCCGACGGCAAGGTCCTCTTCGTCAACATGCAGGACCCCGGCTACACCCTGGCCATCACCGGCCCGTGGGAGCGCTACCTCGGCTGAGGCCGAGAAGGAAGACGTACGCGGCGGGCGACTCGGGCCGCCCGCCGCGTACGTCCGGATCACCCGAGGTTGACCAGCTTGCCGGCCGGCGGCGAGTTGCCGTCGGTGCCGGAGAGGACGTCGATCGTGGCGACCACGCCCCACCTGGTCCACTCGACCGCCCCTGGGGTCGGCGGTGAAGCCTTGGTCCAGCGGTGGCCGTGGCGTACGGCGGTGATCTTGTTGCCGAACATCTCGGCCACGTAGAGCGTGCCGCGCGGACTCACCGCGACGCCGGTGGCGCCGAGGAAGCCCTTGGCGACCTGCCTCTTGTGTCCCGTCCTGGCGTCGATCTTGAAGACGCTGCCACGAGGACCGAGCTCAGGACCCTCCGGTCCGCCCGGCAGGCTGGACACGTAGAGACGTCCGTGATGGCTGGTCTCGACGTCGGTCGGGACGCCCTCGAAGTAGTAGGTCCGGCCTTCGAAGCACGGGTCGAGCCCGAAGCCGGCGACCACCTCCGGGGTGAACGTGTACGGGATCCCCGGCAGGGTCGTGACGGTCCGGATGTGACCGTGCGAGGAGACCGACAGGATGCTGTTGCCGCCGGCGTCCGCGACGTAGGTGCGGCCGTGCTGGGTGGCCGTGGCGTACGGGTGCGAGTCGATGCCGCCCTTGTAGGCCGCGGGCGCGCCGATCTCGGCCGGCCACTTCGCGTTGCAGTCGGTGTCGTCGTCGCGGAATCCGTAGGACGTACGGCCGTCGGGGTTGCGCTTCTTCTCGTAGGCGTGCAGGTCGGCGACGGTCTTGACCTTGCCCGAGGGGTAGAGCCGCTTCAGCCAGCTGCCCGTGTTCTCGAAGGTCTCGCGGTTGGACCGGGTGACCACGAAGGTCACCACGCCGTCGCGGACGGACAGCCCGCCGACCTCGTATCCGTTGGGGTCGGTGTAGACGACCTTGGCCTTCTTGCCCGGACGGGCCTTCAGGATCTGCCCGGCGAAGTTCGAGGAGACGTACGCCGTGCCGTCATGGTCCACCGCCGCGCTGAGCGGGGAGAGCAGGCCGGATGCGAGTACGCCCTTGGGCAGCTTGGGTTTCGAGTGAGCCTGTGCTGCCGGGGTGGTGGCGATGAGCGCCGCGCCGATGATCAGTGCGACAGCCGCCGTCAGACACCGTGGAAGTCTGGACATTGTGTGTCCCCCTTGTGTTGTCTGTACCGACCGGCGACCGCGTCGTCGCCGGTCGTTCTTCAGTCTCATTGCCACTGGTGGCGATCGAATCGCCCGGTTTGGGTAAGGCCGTTCTCGGTGGCAACGGTGAGGTTGTGAGCCCTGTGAGGTCGTGAGAGGAAGTTGACGGGCCTGCGCGCGAGGGTTGGCGCCGGCTGAAACGTGGACTGGCGATGGTGAGTGATATCTCGCCGACTGCCGCATCTGAGGAGCCCACCATGAGCCGCCGCTACTGGATCGACGACTGGCGTCCGGAGGACGCCACCTTCTGGGAGGAGACCGGAGCCAAGACCGCCCGCCGCAACCTGATCTGGTCGATCTTCGCCGAGCACCTCGGCTTCTCGGTCTGGCTGATCTGGTCGGTCTCCTCGGCCTTCCTGGTCGCCCAGGGCTTCGACTTCACCCCGAGCCAGCTGTTCTTCCTGATCGCCATCCCGAACCTGGTCGGCTCGCTGCTGCGGGTGCCCTACACCCTCGCGGTGCCGAAGTTCGGCGGCCGCAACTGGACGATGATGTCGGCCGCGCTGCTGCTCGTGCCGACCCTCGGATTCGCGTACGCCGTCACCCAGCCCTCCACTCCCTACTGGGTCTTCTGCGTCATCGCCGCCACCGCCGGCCTCGGCGGCGGGAACTTCGCCTCCTCGATGGCGAACATCAACTTCTTCTACCCGTCCGACAAGAAGGGTGCCGCGCTCGGCCTCAACGCCGCCGGCGGGAACCTCGGCGTCGCGCTCATCCAGTTCCTGCTGCCGGTCATCGTCGGTGGTGCCGGCATCTTCGGGCTGATCAAGGCCTCCGACGGCGGCATCCACCTCGAGCGGGCCGCGTTCGTGTACGCGGCGCTGGCCGTCATCGCGATCTTCGCCGCCTTCTTCTTCATGGACAACATCACTGACGCAAAGTCCTCCCCGATGGAACAGCTCTCGGTCGTGAAGTCCAAGCAGACCTGGATCATGTCGTTCCTCTACATCGGCACCTTCGGGTCCTTCATCGGCTACTCCGCCGCGATGCCGCTGCTGATCAAGCTCAACTTCTGGGTGCCCGAGCCCGCGCCGCTCGGCACCGGCATCTACTTCGCCTACTTCGCCTTCCTCGGCGCCCTGATCGGCTCCGCGACCCGGCCGCTGGGTGGCTGGCTGGCCGACCGCTGGGGCGGCGCGAAGGTCACCCTCGGCGCGTTCATCGGGATGGTCGTCTTCACCCTCGCGGTGCTGTGGACGCTGATGCAGCTCACCCCGAACCCGGACGCCTCGCCGGCGATCGCGGCGGCGAACCAGTCGTGGTTCCCGGTCTTCCTGGGCTTCTTCATGCTGGTCTTCGCCTCGACCGGCATCGGCAACGGTTCGACGTACAAGATGATCCCGTCGATCTTCCGTCGTGAGGCCGAGCTGGCCACCACACCGGGCACCGCCGAGCGCGACGCCGCACTCGTCGGCGCGACCAAGAAGTCCTCCGCAGCGGTCGGCATCATCGGCGCCGTCGGCGCGGTCGGCGGCTTCCTCATCCCGATCGCCTTCAACAGCCCCTGGGTCGACAACCCCCTCGACGCCACCAAGTCGGCGTTCATCGCCTTCACCGCTTTCTACGCCATCTGCGCCCTGGTCACCTTCGTGGTCTACCTGCGGCCGCAGGGGGCGCGGGTGGGCGAGCTGGCCGACGTGCGGATCTGACGGCCCGGCCCGTGTAACACGTCGTTCGTAGGTCTTCTCGCCCGTTCAGATAGGGCGAGTAGTCCTACGAACAGCGTGTTACACGGGCCGGCCGCCCTCAGGCCAGCCCGATCGCCGCCTCCGCCGCGGCCAGGATCGGAGCGGTTGCCTCACGGCAGCGCTCGGCTCCGGCGGCGTACACCTGCGTCACATACGCCCGGTCGGCGGCGAGCTCGCGGTAGCGCTTCTGGATCGGTTCGAGCTCGGCGATGACCGCGTCGGCGACAGCCGACTTCAGAGCGCCGTAGCCGGACAACCCAGCAGGGGAACCGCCGCAGGCCTCGAGGATGTCGATCAGGTTGGTGATCCCCGGCCGATCCTCGTCGCGGGAGACGTCTCCGGCGGAGTCGGTGACAGCACGGGCCACCTTGCGACGTACGACGTCGGCATCGTCCAGCAGGAAGATCGACCCGGGGTGCGCGTCGCCGGCCGACTTCGACATCTTGCGCGTCGGCTCGGCCAGATCCATGATCCGGGCCCCGGCCTCGGGGTGGACGGCCCGAGGGACCGAGAAGACCCGGCCGTATGTCGTGTTGAACCGGATCGCGATGTCCCGGGCGAGCTCGACGTGCTGGCGCTGGTCGTCACCGACGGGCACCTCGGTCGCCCGGTAGAGCAGGATGTCGGCCGCCATCAGCACCGGATAGGTGAACAGCGAGGCGCGCACCGACGCCCCGACGCGTCGCGACTTCTCCTTGAACTGGATCATCCGGCCGAGCTCGCCGGTGTGCGCGACGCACTCGAGCAGGTAGCCGAGCGAGCGATGCGCGGGGACGTGGGACTGGATGAACAACGTGGCCGGTTCGAGCCCGGATGCCATCAGGAGGAGAGCCATCTCCTCCGTCCGCGTACGCAGCACCGACGGTTCGTGCGGCAGCGTCAGTGCGTGCAGGTCGGAGAGGCCGTAGAAGGCGTCCGAGTCGGCCGTCGCGGCCATCTCGACAGGCTCGATACATCGCATCGGCCGCAGCGCGCCGAGCAGGTTGCCGATGGTGAGTCGGCCGGAGGGTGTGATGAGGGAGAGTCGCCTGGTCATGGTGGACCTTTCGGGGTGGTGAGGCCCACGGGTCAGCCGCGATCAACGAGAAAGGCCGCCCGGGGGCGGCCTGATGTGAGTGCTCAACAATCGGGTGGACCGCCTACGAGGCGGACCACCACTGGGTGGAACGAATGCTGAACACCTCTCCAGTGTCGCACACGTCACGGATACCGTGTGGCCCATGACGACTCCGCCGACCACATGGCCGACCTCGTGCCAGGGGCACTCGACGGTCGTGTTCGACGAGAGTCTGGCCGACTACGACTTCGGCCCGAGCCACCCGATGGCGCCGATCCGGGTGGACCTGACGATGCGCCTGGCCGGCGAGCTCGGCGTACTCGACCATCTGAAGGTCGTCGAGGCGCCGATGGGCACCCCGGAGCAGCTGCTCACCATCCACGACGAGAGCTACATCGAGGCGGTCATCAAGGCCGGCATGAGCGGCGAGTCGGACCTCGCCCACGGCCTCGGCACCGAGGACGACCCGGTCTTCGCGCACATCCACGACGCCAGCGCCCACATCGTCGGCGCGAGCATCGAGGCCTGCCGCCAGGTCTACTCCGGCGAGAGCCTGCACAGCGCCAACATCATGGGCGGCCTCCACCACGCGATGCGGGGACGGGCCGCCGGGTTCTGCATCTACAACGACGTCGCCGCCGGCATCCAGTGGCTCCTCGACCAGGGCGTGAAGAAGGTCGCGTACGTCGACGTGGACGTGCACCACGGTGACGGCGTCGAGCGGGCGTTCTGGAACGACCCGCGCGTCCTGACGATCTCCCTCCACGAGACAGGTCAGCTGCTCTTCCCCGGCACGGGCTTTGCCGAGGAGGTCGGCGGCCCCGAGGCCGAGGGGACCGCGGTCAACGTCGCGCTGCCGCCCGGCACCGCCGACCACGGCTGGCTGCGCGCCTTCCATGCCGTCGTGCCCGACCTGATCCGGGAGTTCCAGCCGGAGATCCTGGTGACACAGCAGGGCTGCGACTCGCACACCGACGACCCTCTCGCCGACCTGGCGCTCAGCGTGGACGGCCAGCGGGCGGCGTACGTCGCGCTCCACGAGCTCGCCCACGAGGTGTGCGGCGGCAAGTGGGTGGCGTTCGGCGGCGGCGGTTATGCGGTCGTAGACGTCGTGCCACGCGCATGGACGCACCTTCTTGCGCTAGTGTCGGGGAATCCCTTGGAGCCGACGCTCGACGTGCCAGGTGGCTGGCGTGAGCACGTGCAGACGCGCCTCGGGAGGGTCGCACCGTTGCGCATGACGGACGGGCGTGAACCGGCCTACCGCGACTGGGGGAGCGGATACGACCCCGGCACGTGGCTGGACCGGCAGGTCCACGCGACTCGCACAGCGGTGTTCCCGCTGCACGGGCTCGACCCGATGCCGTAGCCCAGTCAGGTAGTTTCGGGACGGTCTAGAAACCGCGGTTCGTCGCGCCCAAATGCAACTCGACACGCCGGTGGTATGTGAGATTCTCAGGGGTGTCCCCTTCCCCATCAGTCACATCAGGCCCTATTCTCACTTTGGGATCGCGTTTTGGACCGGCGGTGGGGAAGCCGCCGGCGTCGCGATCACTCGAGAGAGAACGGTGGAAGCAGATGGTTACTCCTTCTGGAGACATCTCTGACAGCAAGTTCCTGACCGTTGCCGAGGTTGCGTCGATGATGCGCGTATCCAAGATGACGGTCTACCGGTTGGTTCATTCGGGCGAGCTGCCTGCGGTGCGTGTCGGTCGTTCCTTCCGGGTTCGGGAGGACGACGCGAACGAGTACCTCAAGAGCTCGTTCTACAACGCGGGCTAGTTGTCGGACCCCGCGCCCGGGCACAATGGGCGCGGGGGCAACACCGGTCCCATCGGGTCACCGATTCTCTCTGGGTGCCCTGGCTTCGTTAGTCTTACCCCCTAGGTCTGTTTGCCGCGCGCTGCGGTGAGTGGCCGCGTCGGCACCGGGCCGGCATTCTCTGCAACGATCGTGAAGGGTTCCCCGTGGGTTCTGTCATCAAGAAGCGTCGCAAGCGCATGGCGAAGAAGAAGCACCGCAAGCTGCTCAAGAAGACTCGCGTCCAGCGCCGCAAGCTCGGCAAGTGACGTTCGTGGCGTAGGTGGCGGAACGCACCGGACCTGGCCGAAGCGAAGCCCGAGGCGGGCAGCAAGGTCGGGTCCTCCTGGTCACCGGGGTCTCGCGTGACCTCGGTCGCCGTTTTGCGCGCGCTGCCGCCCGCCACCCGAACGTCGAGCGGGTGATCGGAGTCGATGTCGCACCGCCTCGCGGTGACATCGGCAAGGTCGGATTCGTCCGAGCCGATATCCGCAACCCGGTGATCGCCAAGGTGATCGCCAAGGAGGAGGTCGACACCGTCGTCCACCTCAGCGTCATCGCGACCCCCGGCACCACCGGGGGTCGTTCGACGATGAAGGAGCTCAACGTCATCGGGACGATGCAGCTCCTCGCGGCCTGTCAGACTGCGCCGTCCCTGCGTCAGGTCGTGGTGAAGTCGACGACCCAGGTCTACGGGGCGAGCAGCCGCGACCCGGCGATGTTCACCGAGTCGATGGAGCCGCGGCGCACCCCGTCCTCCGGCTATGCCCGCGACGCGGCCGACGTCGAGTCCTACGTACGCGGCTTCGCCCGCCGTCGCCCGGACATCGCGGTCACAGTGCTGCGCTGTGCCAACGTCCTCGGGCCGAGCGTGGTCAGCCCGATCGCGTCCCACTTCCGGCGCGCGGTCGTGCCCAACGTGCTCGGCTTCGACCCCCGCCTTCAGTTCCTCCACGAGCAGGACCTCTACGGCGTCCTCGAGCATGCTGTACGCACCGGGGTCCCCGGGACGTTCAACGTCGCCGGCGACGGCGTGCTGACCCATTCGCAGGTCGCGCGACGGCTGCAGCGGGTCACGGTGCCGATCCCCGAGCCCGTGTTCGGTCTGGCGAGGTTCGGCGGCGGCGAGTATCCCGCCGAGCTGCGGGCTCTGCTGACCTACGGTCGTGGCGTCGACACCACGCGGATGCGCTCGCTGTTGGGCTTCGAACCCCGATACACGACCGAGGACACGGTCGTAGACTTCGCGGACAGCGTGATGCCGTCCGCGAACCGTGCCGACCGTGCGCTGGCCGCCTTGGAGAGCCGACTGACAGGAGCGCCCGGTGACTGAGTCCCCCGCCCAGGGTTTTCCCGGTGCCACGGCGCGCGAGCGCCACCCGCTGCGGGCGATCCCGGCGGCCGACTGGGCAGCGGCTCTGGAGAGCGCCGCGAAGGAGGTCTTCGGTGCTGAGTGGGAGGAGCAGCTCGCTCGGTTCATCGTGTTCCTGCGCCGCAGGATCTCCGGGGAATATTCCGTCGACGAGTACGGCTTCGACCGCGAGCTCACCCAACGCTTCATGCTGGCCGTGCTGCGGCCGATCAAGGAGAAGTGGTTCCGGGTCGAGGTGCGCGGCATCGAGAACATCCCGACCGACGGCGGCGCCCTGATCGTCTCCAACCACTCCGGCACCATCCCGATGGACGGCCTGATGACGATGGTCTCGATCCACGACGAGCTCGGTCGCAACCTGCGCCCGCTCGGGGCCGACCTGGTCTTCCGGATGCCGATCGTCGGCAACATCGCCCGCAAGGCGGGCGCGACGCTGGCCTGCAGCGAGGATGCCGAGCGGATGCTGCGCAACGGCGAGCTGGTCGGCGTCTGGCCCGAGGGCTTCAAGGGCATCGGCAAGCCCTACAGCGAGCGCTACAAGCTCCAGCGCTTCGGCCGCGGCGGCTTCGTCTCCTCCGCGCTGCGCACCGGTGTCCCGATCGTGCCGCTCTCCGTCGTCGGCGCCGAGGAGATCTACCCGCTGGTCGGCAACATCCCGGCTCTCGCCAAGGTCATCGGCGTGCCCTATCTGCCGATCACGCCGTTCTTCCCGCTCCTCGGGCCGCTGGGTCTCATCCCGCTCCCGTCGAAGTGGCTGATCGAGTTCGGCGAGCCGATCCGCACCGATGCGTACGACGCCTCGGAGGCCGACGACCCGATGCTGGTCTTCAATGTCACCGACCAGGTGCGCGAGACGATCCAGCAGACGCTCTACCGCCTGCTGGGCGAGCGCGCCTCCGTCTTCGGCTGACGCGCCGAGAAGTCACCCCCGCCGGCCGAGAAGTCAGCTGCGCCGGCCGAGAAGTCAGCTGCGCCGGCCGAGAAGTCAGCTGCGCCGGCCGAGACGGCACGTCTGTGCCAACTCGACCGGCGCCAGTGACGCTTCGGCCCGGGTTAGGGGGTGAGGAGACCGGTGGCGCCGGCGAGCACGTCGCCGACCAGACCGGTGACGCCGGTGACCAGACCGGTGACGGGGTCCGTCACGGTGCCGGGGTCGGTGTCCGGGTCCTCGGAGGGATCCCCGTCGGAGGGGGTGGAGGGCGTCGGCAGGATGCTGCCGTCCTCTTCCGGTTCCTCGGAGGGCTTCTCCGCCTCGTCCTTCTCGCCCTTGGGGTCGGTCACCGAGCCGGGACCGATCTTGTCGGGGTCGATGGAGGGCAGATCGAGGGCGTTGTCGTCCTGGTTGAGCGGCGGCAGCGCCTCGGCCTCGACGACGGTGTCGGCCGGAAGCAGCCCGTCGATGTCGGAGGTGAGGCTGGAGACCAGCGTCGCGGGAAGCTCGGTGATGCCACCCTCGCAGGTGGGGCAGAGCTGGGCAGCGGCCTGGTCGATCAGCACGAGGGTCTGCGCGGCGTCGGAGACGGCCGGCTCGGCACGCTCGGGCACCTTCGGGCTCAGCTCGGCCAGCTCCTCGACGCCATCGGCTGCGAACGTACGCAGCTGGGCGAGCGAGTCGTTGTCCTGGGACTGCTCGAAGTCGCTGATCAACAGGTCGGAGCCGTGCGCGGCCTGTCGCGAGAAGGTCTCGAGCGTCGTGGTGACCCGCTCGGAGTCGGTCATCGGCGCGTCGGCGACCAGCGACTTGGCCTCGCGCAGGCGAGTGCCGGCGTCCTCGAGGATCCGGATGCCACGGGCCTGGGTGCTGACGGTGAAGCCGGCGGAGACGTTCTCCACGGCACGCTTGACCGGGTAGAGCGAGTCACCGGGCAGAGCGGTCTGGGACGCGGCCGCGGCACCTGCAGTGCCGCCGACGATCGCCATCGCGGCGAAGGCGACGGCGAGCTTGCGCTGCCGGCGCGGCCTGCGTACGGGACCGACGGTGAGCTTGCGCTCGACCGTCCTCTCGGTGCGCGGCGCGGGCACGAGCTCGGTGGCTGCGGCCTCCATGAGCCGCTCGCGAAGGGAGACGGAGAAGTCGCGACTGGGGACGGCGGAGTCGCTGAGAGTGGAGAGCGACGAAGCGAAGACGGCCAGATCACGAAGCTCGTCGGCAGACTGCGAGGCACGCCGATCCGTCGCGGCAGCAGCCGCGACCATTCGGTCGAACTCGTCGGCACGCTTTCGCGCCGGGAATGCCGGGCTCATCGGGGGGTTCCTACTCGGTATCGGCTGTCAGGGATTCGTCGAAACAGCTGCACACAAGGTGCTGCCATGTCAGACAACGAGTCGCCCCGGCCGCGGGTTACGGCAACCGGTCGAGCATTCAAGGTGGTGCGGAACACAGTCATCAGCGGATCCCGTCGGGCATCTGCTTGGCGAGATTGCGGATCCCGCGCAGCTGGAGCTGTTTCACGGCTCCGTCGCTGCGCCCGAGGATAGCGGCTGTCTCCGCGATTGACAGCCCTTGGAGGAAACGCATGATGATGCAGTCGCGTTGCTCGTCGGGCAGTTTGGAGAGAGCCCCGAGCAGCATCTCGTTGGTGATCCCGGCCATCACGATCTTCTCGGGCCCGTCCGAGGACGAGTCGTGCTGACCCATGTCCTCGGTGGTCATCTCCAGGCGCGTACGTCCCGCCTTGAAGTGGTCCGTGGCCAGGTTGCGCGCGATGGTCATCAGCCAGGCGCCGAAGTCCTTGCCCTGCCAGCGGAAGCCGGTCATCGAGCGGAGCGCGCGGAAGAACGTCTCCGAGGTGAGGTCCTCGGCGACCTGGGTGGAGCGGGTCCGGTAGAAGAGGAACCGGTAGACCGCACCGTGGTAGTGGTCGTAGAGGAGGCCGAAAGCCTCCTTGTCGCCCTTGCGGGCGAGCTCGACGAGCGCGATCAGCCGGGTGCGGTCGGCCTCGCTCTCCTCCGAGGAGGTGGCGAGCTCGGCGTCGTCGTCCGGCTCGTTGTCGGGGTGGGGCTTGGGCTCGTGAGTGCCACCCGAGCCGCCACGCTCGGGCTCGGCGAGCGGACCGGACGCACCGGCGACACCGGCGTAGGCGGGCTCGTAGCCCTCGTTCATCAAGAGCTCGACCGCAGCACGCAGTGCATCCAAGCGACGATGGACGTCATTGGCGCGGCGCGACATGTGGGTCCCTCCCGAAGACTCCCCCTGAGCGAGCCCAACCTTACGGGTTAGGGCATCCCGATGTCAGGTCCCGAGCCGAAGTTGCCTCGGCGTGTGTTGGCAATTTCCTGACAGAGCGGCGAATACCCGCCACTGCATACAGGTCGCCAACAGGGCGATCAGTCCCGCCGTCCGCGGAGCGCGATCGCCACCGCGATCGCCCCTGTGGCCGCCCCGCCCAGCGCCGCGGTGGCCACGCCGGCCCGGGCGGCCTTGCGGCCGGTGCGGTAGTCACGGATCGGCCAACCCTTCACGCGCGCGTGGGCGCGTAGGCGCGCGTCCGGATTGATCGCGCACGGATGTCCGACCAGCGACAGCATCGGCAGATCGTTGTAGGAGTCCGAGTAGGCGGCGCAGCGAGAAAGGTCGAGGTCCTCCCGGGCGGCGATCGCCTTGAGCGCCTCCGCCTTGGCAGGCCCGTGGAGCATCTCGCCGACCAGTTCGCCGGTGTAGACGCCGTCCTCGGTGGCCGCCACGGTCCCGAGCGCGCCGGTGAGCCCGAGCCGCCGGGCGATGACCCGCGCGGCCTCGACGGGCGCCGCGGTCACCAGCCACACCCGTTGTCCTTGGTCGATATGGGTCTGCGCGAGGGCCCTGGTGCCGGGCCAGATCCGGTGGGCCATGCCCTCGTCGAAGATCTCCTCCATCAGGCTCTCGACCTCCTCGGCGCGATGGCCGCGGATGAACGACAGCGCCGACGAGCGCGCCGACTCCATGTGGGCCGGGTCCTCGACCCCGGCCACCCGGAAATAGGCCTGCTTGTACGCGGCCGCGGCGATGTCCCGCGTACGGAAGAACTTGCGCCGGTGCAGGCCGCGGGCGAGATGGAAGATCGTCGCGCCCTGCATGATCGTGTTGTCGACGTCGAAGAAGGCTGCCGCCGTCGGGTCTCCGGCCGTCGGATAGAGCCACGCCTCGATCTCCGCGGCCGCGGCCGATGCCTCGCCGGCGAGAGCCGAGCGGCGTTTGAGGTCTTTTCGCCGAAGCTCGGCACGGCGGCGGTCGCTGGCGCTGCTCATTTCGCCAACAGTAGTGGTCCGGACGCCTTGAGGGGACCCAGGCGCTGAAACAGCGCCTGGTGTCAAGATGGTCGGATGGAACCGCGTGTGACCTTTTACTCCCGTCAGGGCTGCCATCTGTGCGACGAGGCTCGGCTGGTCCTCGAGAAGGTGGTCGGGGACGACTACACCGAGGTCGACATCGACGCCGACGAGGAACTGCGCGAGCGTTTCACGAACGAGGTGCCCGTGACGTACGTCGACGGGAAGCAGCACGACTTCTGGCGTGTCTCCGAGGAGCGGCTGAGGACAGCGCTCGCGCGCTCCCCAGAATAACTGTCGATCGGCCCATTACCCCGAACAGCCCCCCTCTGACAACTCCGCAAACACGTGTGCTAGCCGACGCTCTGCGAGTTTGTTCTCGCGGTCACAAACTCCGTATGGTGGCGGAGCCGCAGGGCGATCCCGGGCTAAAAAGCCCCCGTCTGTGGCGCCGGCATTGAAAGAGCAGAGCGTGACGGCACGGAGTACGAATACGGGCGAGGGCAGCGGTGCCCACGACCCCCACCGGGACATCCCCGAGGCGACTGTCGCCCGGCTTCCGGTCTACCTCCGGGCGCTGACCTCGCTCGCCGAGCGCAACATCGCCTCCTGCTCCTCCGAGGAGCTCGCGACGGCCGCCGGGGTGAACTCGGCCAAGCTGCGCAAGGATCTCTCCTACCTGGGCTCCTACGGCACCCGTGGGGTCGGCTACGACGTCGACTACCTGAGCTACCAGATCGCCCGCGAGATCGGCGTCACCCACGACTGGCCGGTCATCATCGTCGGTATCGGAAACCTGGGTCAGGCGCTCGCCAACTTCTCCGGCTTCAGCAGCCGCGGGTTCCGCACCGTCGCGCTCCTGGACGCAGCCGCGCCGATGCAGGGCCAGACGGTCGCCGGCCTCGAGGTCCGGCCGTTCGCCGACCTCGCCGAGATCGTCGCGGCCGAGCAGGTCTCGATCGGAGTCATCTCGGTGCCGGCGACCGCTGCCCAGGACGTCGCCGACGCGATGGTCGCGGCCGGCATCAGCAGCATTCTCAACTTCGCGCCCGCCGTCCTGAACGTGCCGCCGGGTGTCGACGTACGCAAGGTCGATCTCTCGATCGAGCTGCAGATCCTCGCGTATCACGAGTCGCGCAAGGCTGCAGAAGCTGTCGAGACGGTGGACAATGGTTCCGAGGAAGGGATCACGGCATGAGCGAGCGTCAGCGAGCGAATCACGGACTCAACATGCCGGCTGCTCCATATCCTTGCTTCTCCTCTACGGAGGTGTCGGCATGAGTGTTCTTGTTGTCGGCATCTCACATAACTCTGCGCCGGTCTCGCTGCTCGAGGCGGCGTCGGTGGACACGGACGGCCTGCAGAAGCTCCTCACCGACGTGGCTGGTTGTGAACACGTCAGCGAGGCAGCGGTCATCGCGACCTGCAACCGTCTCGAGATCTACACCGAGGTCGAGCGGTTCCACGGCTCCGTCGAGGAGCTCTCCCGCCGCATCATCGAGGGCGCCGGGCAGACGCTCGAGACGATGCTGCCGCACCTCTACGTCCACTACGACGACGGTGCCGTCTCCCATCTGTTCAAGGTGGCTGCCGGGCTCGACTCGATGGCCGTCGGCGAGGGCCAGATCCTCGGGCAGGCCCGCGCGGCCCTGCAGCTCGGCCAGGAGATGGGCACGGTCGGGCCGGCGCTCAACAGTCTGTTCCAGCAGGCGCTGCGGGTCGGCAAGCGCTCGCGCGCGGAGACCGACATCGACCAGGCCGCCCCGTCGCTGGTCACCGCGTCGCTGGACCGCGCCGCGCGCGCCGTGGGTGACGTACGCGGCAAACGGGTCGCCGTCGTCGGCGCCGGTGCGATGGCCGGGCTGGCCACCGCGACCGTCTCCCGGCTGGGGGCCGCCGACGTGGTCGTGGTCAACCGCACCACGGCCAACGCAGAGCGCCTCGCCAAGGAGTACTCCGCGCGTTCGGCCTCGCTCGACACGCTGGCCGACGAGATCGCGGCCGCCGACGTCGTGATCACCTGCGCGGGAGCCAACGGGCTGCTCGTCCCGGCGGACATGGTCGGTGACCGCAGCAGCCGCCCGATCGCGCTGATCGACCTGGCCCTGCCCCACGACATCGACCCCGCTGCGGGGTCGCTCCCGGGGGCCACCCTGATCGACCTGGCCGCCCTCGCCGACGAGCTGCACGCCTCGCCCGCCGGCAAGGAGGTGCTCGCGGTCCGCGACATCGTCACCCAAGAGGTCGCGGCGTTCCTGAGCGCTCGTCGCCAGTCCGCGGTGACCCCGACGGTGGTCGCGCTGCGGAGCATGGCCACCGGTGTCGTCGCCGCCGAGATGGAGCGCCTCGACAACAAGCTGCCCGGCCTCGACGAGGTGACTCGTGCCGAGGTCCTCCGGACCGTACGCCGCGTGGCCGACAAGCTGCTTCACGAACCGACCGTCCGGGTCAAGGAGCTCGCCAACGAGACCGGCGCGGTGTCATACGCCGCTGCGCTCGCCGAGCTCTTCGCGCTCGACCCCGAGGCCGTCTCCGCGGTGACCCGGGCCGACGTCCCAGGAGACCACTCATGAGAACTCTTCGTCTCGGCACCCGCCGTTCCCAGCTCGCCGTCACCCAGTCGACCCTCGTCGCGGAGATGCTCCGCGCCCAGGGCCACATCGTCGAGCTGGTCGAGATCGTCTCCGACGGCGATCGCACCCAGGCGGCGAACACCCCGCTGACCAGCGCGAACTCGACGGGTGTCTTCGTCAGTGCGCTGCGCGACGCGCTCCACGCCAAGGAGATCGACCTCGCGGTCCACTCGCTCAAGGACCTGCCGACCTACCCCGAGGAAGGCGTCGAGCTGGTCGCGATCCTGCCGCGCGAGGACCCGCGCGACGTGATCGTCGCCCGCGACGGCCTGACCCTCGGTGAGCTCCCGCCGGGCTCGCGGGTGGGCACCGGCTCGCCGCGACGCGTCGCCCAGATCAAGGCCCTCGGCCTCGGCCTGGAGCTGGCCGGCATCCGCGGCAACGTGGACACCCGTATCGGCAAGGTCCGCTCGGGCGAGTTCGACGCTGTCGTGCTCGCGCGCGCCGGCCTGGCCCGCATCGACCGGCTCGACGAGATCACCGAGGTCCTCGACCCGATCCAGGTGCTGCCCGCTCCTGGTCAGGGGGCCCTGGCGGTCGAGTGTCGCGCAGGCGACGCCGATGCCGACGTACGCAAGATCCTGACTTCCCTCGACGATTCGCCCACCCGAGCGGCTGTCGAGGCAGAACGCGCGGTGCTCGCCACCCTCGAAGGTGGCTGCGCCGCGCCCATCGGGACCCTCGCCGACGTGGTTGAGGGTGAGGAAGGACCAGAGCTGTGGGTGCGGGCAGTCGCGCTCTCACTCGATGGCTCGCTCTCGATCCGACTCTCCGCATCCGGGCCGCTCGACGACGCCGCAGGCGTCGGACGCCGGCTCGCCGAGGAGATGCTCGCCGAGGGTGCAGCAGACCTGACCGACGACCCCACCACTGACCCCGGCCAGGCTGTCATGGACACGGGCGGTTCCCCCCAGACCGCTCCCGAGCAGGACAAGGTGCACAACGCATGACCCGAGCAAAGACCACCGAGCAGACGGCCGAGCACAGCTCGGCCACCCCACTGGGCTGGGTGTCCTTCGTCGGCAGCGGTCCTGGTGACCCTGAACTGCTGACGGTACGGGCGATCGACCTGTTGAAGCAGGCCGATGTCGTCGTGACCGAGGCCCCCGAGCACGCTTCGATGGTGCGCGGCGTTCTCGGCATCCCCGAGCCCGTCGAGCCGGCCGAGGGTGACACTGCGCCCAAGGAGGGCCCGGAACCGATCGGACCCGAGTTCATCGACGGCGGGTTCGGCGTCGACGGCCAGCCTCTGGCCAACGCCGCACGTGCCAAGGCCGTCGTCAAGCAGGCGAAGCTGGGCAAGCGCGTCGTGCGCCTGATGACCGGCGACCCCTTCCTCTACGCCTCCGGACCCGAGGAGGCGCAGTCCTGCGCCAAGGCGGGCATCGGCTTCGAGATCGTCCCCGGCGTCTCGTCGGTGTCGGCTGTTCCGGCCTACGCCGGCATCCCGCTGACGACCAAGGACCACCAAGAGGTCGCGGTCGTCACCTGCAACGAGAAGATCGACTGGAGCCAGTACGCCGACAACCGCACCCTGGTTCTCCTCTCCGGCGTCGGCATGATCGGCGACATCGCCAAGGAGCTCATCGCCGCGGGCCGCTCGGCCAAGACCCCGGTCGCGATCACCCGCGTCGGCACCACGACCGAGCAGTCGACGGTAGAGTCGACGCTGGAGAACATCGCCGTCGACGCTCGTGCCGCACGGATGGCGCCGCCGGCGATCGTGGTGATCGGCAAGGTGGTCAACTTGCGGGAGACGCTCTCGTGGTTCGAGACGAAGCCGCTGTTCGGCTGGCGCGTGCTGGTGCCCCGCACCAAGGAGCAGGCGCCCGCGCTGTCGCTGAAGCTGAAGGGCTTCGGTGCCGTGCCCGAAGAGGTGCCGACGATCTCCGTCGAGCCCCCGCGCAACCCGCAGCAGATGGACAAGGCCGTACGCGGCCTGGTCGAGGGCCGCTACAACTGGATCGCCTTCACCTCGATCAACGCGGTGCGCGCCGTACGCGAGAAGTTCGACGAGTACGGTCTGGACTGCCGCGCCTTCTCCGGTCTGAAGATCGCCGCCGTCGGCGAGAAGACCGGGCAGGCGCTCGAGGCCTGGGGCCTGCGCCCCGACCTGGTGCCGAACACCGACAACCAGTCGGCCGCCGGCCTGCTCGAGGTGTGGCCGGAGTACGACGCGGACCTCGACCCGATCAATCGGGTCTTCCTCCCGCGTGCCGACATCGCCACCGAGAACCTCATCGCCGGCCTGGTCGACCTCGGCTGGGAGTGCGACGACGTCACCGCCTACCGCACCGTCCGGGCGGCCCCGCCGCCCGCGCCGACCCGCGACGCGATCAAGACGGGCAAGTTCGACGCGGTGGTCTTCACCTCCTCGTCCACGGTCCGCAACCTGGTCGGCATCGCGGGCAAGCCGCACACCTCCACGGTGATCGCGGCGATCGGTCCGGCCACCGCCAAGACCGCCGAGGAGCACGGCCTGCGGGTCGACGTGATGTCGCCCGAGCCGTCGATCGAGGCGCTCACCGAGGCGCTCGCCGCCTTCGGTGCCGCGCGTCGCGCCTCGCTGGTCGAGCAGGGCCTGCCGGTCACCAAGCCGTCCGACCGGCGCCCCGCTTCGCGCCGCCGTTCGCGCACGTCCTGAACCGATCGTTCGACCGCAACAGCCGCGTGCTCCCGAGTGTGGGTGCACGCGGCTGTTGCATTAACGTGGAACGTACCCTTTTGCGATGGAGTGTCGATGAGCATCGAGAAGCCCGTGATCCGTCCCCGCCGGCTGCGCCGCACGCCGATCATGCGCCGGATGGTCGCGGAGACGGCCGTACGTCCCGCCAACCTGGTCCTGCCCGCGTTCGTGCGCGAGGGGATCGACGAGCCGGTCCCGATCTCGACGATGCCCGGGGTGGTCCAGCACAGTCGGGAGTCGCTGCGGAAGGCTGCCGCCGAGGCGGCCTCCGCCGGCATCGGCGGCATCATGCTCTTCGGCGTCCCGGAGACGAAGGATGCCGTGGGATCGGGCGCGCTGGACCCCGAGGGCATCCTCAATGTGGCCATCGCTGACGTCGTCTCCGAGGTCGGCGACGCGCTCACCGTGATGAGCGACCTGTGCCTGGACGAGTTCACCGACCACGGCCACTGCGGCGTTCTCGCCGAGGACGGCTCTGTCGACAACGACGCCACCCTCGAGATCTACGCCCAGATGGCGCTCGCCCACGCCGAGGCCGGGGTCCACGTGGTCGGTCCTTCGGGGATGATGGACGGCCAGGTCGCGGTGATCCGCGATGCTCTCGACGGCGCGGGCCACACCGACATCTCGATCCTCGCCTACTCCGCGAAGTACGCCTCCGCCTTCTACGGGCCGTTCCGCGAGGCGGTCGACTCCTCCCTGAAGGGTGATCGGCGCACCTACCAGCAGGATCCGGCCAACGCGCTGGAGGGCGTCCGCGAGGCGCTTCTTGACGTCGCCGAGGGTGCCGATATCGTGATGGTCAAGCCCGGGCTCCCGTATCTCGACGTCCTGCAGCGAGTGCGTGAGTCTGTCGATGTTCCGGTGGCTGCCTACAACATCTCAGGGGAGTACTCGATGTTGGAAGCCGCCGCCGCGAACGGCTGGATCGACCGCGAACCGGCGATCCTGGAGACACTCACCGCCTTCAAGAGGGCGGGTGCGGACGTCATTCTGACCTACTGGGCCACCGAAGCAGCTGGCTGGCTGCGAGGCTGACGTTCTCGCTTGATCAGCCGAGCACCTCTGTGACGTGGAACATATCCTGAGAGTAGACTCGAGCCTGTGACCAATCGAGAGTTGGGCAGCACGAAGCGCACCGGTCGGCCGCGCAACAGTGGACGGAATTCGGCGAACCCGCGGGAAGAGATTCTCAAAGAGGCGTCCCGCCTCTTCACCGCTCAAGGGGTCGCGGCGACGACGATCAGCCAGATCGCCGAGTGCGTCGGACTGCGCCAGTCCTCGATGTACTACTACTACAAATCCAAGGAGGAGATCCTCTCCGCCTTGATGGAGAAGAACCGCGAGTCGCTCACGCTCGCGGAGAGGCTTCTCGAGGAGGCCGGCCCGGCTGCTCCGCGGCTCTACGCCTTCCTCTACACCGACGTCCGCCAGCTGTGCACCGCGCCGCTCGACTTCTACGAGCTGGAGGTGGCCGCCCTGGCGCAGCCGCAGGTCTTCGCGGGCTTCGAGGAGGACGGCGACAAGCTGCGTGACGCGGCCGCCCAGCTCCTCGAGATGGGCGTCGCCAGCGGTGAGCTGCGTCAGACCGACCCCGCCGCCACCGCGCTGATGCTGCTCTCGCTCAACGAAGGCGCCCAGCACCGGCTCTGGCACGGTCGGCGCGACGACGAGAAGGCCCCGGCGAGCTCCGACGCGCTGGCCGAGTCGGTCGCCGACTACCACCTCAGCTCCCTGCTCGCCGACGCATCCTCCCTGGATGCGGTCCGCGAGCTCGGCCGAGCCTTCGTCACCGAGTACGAGGACGACGAGCCCGCCGCCTGAGGCCGTCGCGTATCCGTCGTGGCCGCGTGCGTGGCTGTAACACGTCGTTCGTAGGACTACTCGCCCTATCAGAACGACCGGATAGTCCTATGAACGACGTGTTACATGCGTGGCTGACCGCCGATCACCACTCCAGACATACGTAGGGCCCCGCCGTCCGGCGGGGCCCTACGTATGTCGGATCAGTTGCCGGTGAGGGCACCGAACAGGCCGCCGAGGATGCCTTTGAGGATCAGGGTGAGAACGTTACTGACGGTTGCGTTGACCTGCTCGAGCGTCTTGTTGGCCATGGCGTTCACGCACTGGGTCAAGGCCTGGCCCGACTGGTTCGCACTCAGGAGCGGGTACTTCGCCAGCTCGCGCTGGCACGCGGTGAGAATCTGGGAGGGCGTGGCGACGACCGTCTCGACCGTGTTCTTGAGCGGCTCGGTCACCGTCTCCGTAGGCCCTCCGGTGCTGCCGCCGTTGTCGCCGCCGCCGGTGCCACCACCGGTGCTCCCGCCGGGAGTCTCACCGGAAGGGGCCTCGCTGGAGGGGCCGGAGGGAGACTGCGAGGAACCGCCGCGCGGGCCGGCCTGCTGGCCGCCTGCGCGGAACTCGCGGTCCTTCTGCTTCGAAGGCTTGGGAGCCTCCATCCGCGGGATCGCGTAGTCGACCGGGACCGTGCTGTTCGGGATCGAGGTGAAGTCACCGGAGCGGTAGGCCTCGGCGACACCGAGCACGGTCGTGACGTACGACTGGCTGTGGTTGTAGCGGAAGACCGCTGCTCGCGCGCCCTGGTCGGTGGAGAGGTCGTCGTTGCCGGAGCAGAGGTAGACGGCGGAGGCGAGGGCGGCGTCGTTGATGTCCTGGGGGTTGCGCTTGCCGTCGCCGTCGGCGTCCACACCGACCATCGCCCAGGTGGAGGGGATGAACTGCATCGGGCCGACCGCGCGGTCGTAGCTGGTGTCGCCGTCGTACTGTCCACCGTCGGTGTCGGTGATCTGGGAGACGTTGCCCTTGCCGTTGAGGGGCAACCCGTAGATGCCGGGCGTGGAGACGCCCTCGGCGCTGAGGCGGTTGTCGTTGGCGCGACCGTGGTTGGACTCGACCCGCCCGATCGCGGCGATCAGCGGCCAGTCGATCTTGCAGGCGGCGTCCGCGGCGTTGATGACGGTGGCCGCACGCTGATAGGCGGCGAGCGCGGCGGACGGGATCCCGGCGGCACTGGCCGTCCCGGGCAGCGACTTGTCGCCCTCGTTGGTCGAGGCCGACACGCTGGCCGGCGCCTCGATCGCCTCGGTCGGGACCGATGTCCCGTCGGGCAGGCTGAACGCGTCGTCGTATCTGGTCCCTGATGCGGTGGCACTCGACTGCGTCAGACCGGTGACGTTGACCGTCCAGGCCGCGCTCAGCAGCGCGAGCGGAACGAGCGCGGTCGCCTTCTGAAGGCGGCTGTAGCGCGAAGCGGACATCGAATCTCCCCTGGTGATCACCGCACTGAAATCGTACGGAGGTCGTGCTCCCTCATGCAACGTTCAAACGAACCGTCTCACGTCAAAGTTACGCGCGTCACGTTTTACCGGAACATTGCGTTCCACTAAACGAGACGCCGATGAGACGTACGAAGTTGCACCTCGTGATGCCGAACTCCGCTCCGAATTGTTGTGGTCCCAGTATGTGGGTCATGTGACCAGGACGATTGACCGAGCGAGTGAAAAAGGTAATCCTCATCACACGGCGGGCCACGGGAGGCCGGCTGGAACTCCTCGAGAGGATCCGATCGATGCGCCACAAGCATTCAACCACGATGTGTGTCCGCCTGCTCGTCGCCTCAGTCGTCGCCACCGGACTCTTGTTCGGGCCCTCGCCCGGACCGGCCATGAACAGTGCGAGTGCCGCGCCCGAGTCGCCGTACCTCGTCGGCCGTGGGATCGCCGACGTCACCGGCGAGCCGGGGGAGAACGGCATGATGGGGTACGCCGACCTCGCGCAGAGCACCACCGGCATCCACATGCGTCAGCGCGCCCGCGCCTTCGTGATCGCCGACGCGGCGAGCGGTGAGCGTGTGGTCCACGTCGTGGCCGACATCGGGATGATCTTCCAGGGGCTGCGTGACGCCGTACTCATGAAACTGCAGCAGCGGTACGGGGACCTCTACTCCGAGCGCAACGTCATGCTCACCGCGACCCACACCCACGCCGGGCCAGGTGGGTTCTCGCACCACAACCTCTACAACCTCACGACGCTCGGCTATCACGAGAAGACCTTCCGGGCGGTCGTCGACGGCATCGTCGCCGCGATCGGCCGCGCCGACGCCGACCTCGCGCCCGCCGACCTCAGCCTGTCGACCAGCCAGCTCACCAACGCCAACGTCAACCGCTCCAAGCAGGCGTTCGACCGCAACGCGGAGGCCGACAGGGCGTACTTCCCAAACGGCACCGACACCCGCAGCACCACTCTTCAGGTGCGCCGCAAGGCCCCGGACGGGTCGACCAGGCTCGACGGGATCATCAACTGGTTCCCCGTCCACGCCACGAGCATGTCGACCGACAACACGCTGATCAGTCCCGACAACAAGGGCTACGCGGAGTACGTCTGGGAGCGGCAGGTGCGCGGCGTCGACTACATCGAGGACACCGCCCCCGACTTCGTGGCGTCGTTCGCGCAGTCCAACGCCGGCGACATGTCGCCCAACCTCAACCTGCAGCCGACCGACGGCCCGACCAAGGACGAGTTCGAGAACACCCGCATCATCGGCACCCGGATGGTCGACGCGGCCCGCGACGGACTCGACTCCGACAAACGGTCGCTCAGCGGCGGCGTCGACTCGCGCATCGTGTACGTCGACCTCAGCAAGGTCGACGTACGGCCGGAGTTCACCCCCGACGGCAAGCCGCACCGCACGTGCTCGGCGGCACTCGGGGCCTCCTTCGCGGCCGGCAGCACCGAGGACGGCGGTGGCGGGCTGCCGATCTTCAAGGAGGGCAAGGACGGCGGCAACCCCCTGGTCGGGCTGATCTCCGGAGCGCTCTACACCGGGTCGCCCGAGCTCAAGGCCTGCCAGTCGCCGAAGGAGGTGCTGCTGCCCGTCGGCGACCTCGACCTGGTGCAGCAGAAGCTCCCCGTGCAGCTGATGAGGATCGGCGACTTCTACCTGGTCGGGATCCCGGCCGAGGTCACCGTGGTGTCGGGTCTGCGGATCCGGCAGGCGGTGGCCGAGGCAGTCGGCACCGATCTCGAGAACGTCCTGGTCCAGGGCTACGCCAACGCCTACGGGCACTACCTGACGACACCCGAGGAGTACGACTCCAAGGAGTACGAGGGCGCGAGCACCCTGTTCGGTCGCTATGAGCTGCCGGCGTTCATGCAGGTGGCCTCCGACCTCGGTACGGCGATGCGCGCCGGCGTCGATCTACCGCAGGGGGAGAAGGAGGCCGACCGCAGCGCCTGGCAGCTGCCCTCGCCCAGTGGCGCCGTGCTCGTCGATGCGCCGCAGATCGGCCGCAGGTTCGGCGACGTGCTGACCGCGCCGGGCTCGATCTACCGCCCCGGCCAGCAGGTCAGGGTGGTCTTCGCCGGTGCGCACCCCAACAACAACCTCCATCTCGGTGGCAGCTACCTCGCCGTCGAGCGCAAGGTCGGTACGACGTGGCAGCGGGTCGCCGACGACGGCGACTGGTCGACGAAGTTCCGCTGGGCCCGCGACGGCATCGCCGCCTCCAAGGTGACGATCACGTGGGACATCCCGCCCGGGACGCCACCAGGCAGCTACCGGATCCGCTACTTCGGCGATGCGCGGAACCTGCTCGGGACGGTCTCGTCGTTCACCGGCACCTCGCCCGCCTTCGGGGTCAGCTCGTGAGCCGGGTCGCGGGTCGGGTCGCGGGTGTCGCTCTGCTGGCGGCGTCGGGGCTCGCGCTCCCGGTGACCGCCACCGCCGCGCCCGAAGCGGCGGCTGCCACGCCCCGAGTGCGAGTTCTCACGCACAACGTGCAGATGCTGCCGGCGATCATCGGCGGCAAGGCCAACGGCACCCGGGCCGAGCTGATCGCGAAGGCCGACTACGTGAAGGGCTACGACGTGGTGGTCTTCGACGAGGCCTTCGACAACGGACCCTCGGAGACCCTCAAGAGCCGGCTCGCAGCGCAGTATCCCCACCAGACGCCGGTGCTCGGGCGCTCGAGGTCGGGCTGGGACGAGACCCTCGGCGCCTACTCCTGGCTGACCCCCGAGGACGGCGGCGTGACGATCCTGAGCAAGTGGCCGATCACCCACAAGATCCAGTACGTCTACAGCGGGGGCTGCGGCGCCGACGCGCTGTCCAACAAGGGCTTCGTCTACGCGCAGCTCGATGTCGACGGCACCCCGGTTCATGTCGTCGGCACCCACGTCCAGGCGGAGGACCCGCTCTGCTTCGGAGGCGGGGCCGCCGTACGCGCCGAGCAGTTCGCGGAGATCGACGAGTTCCTGGACGGCCTGGCGATCCCGGCCGACGAACAGGTCATCGTGGCCGGCGACCTCAACGTCGACAAGGCCGCACCTGAGTACGCCGACATGCTCGCGGCCTCCGGCACCGTCGCCCCGACGGCGTACGCCGGGCATCCGTTCAGCTGGGACCCGACGACGAACCCGCTCGCCACGGGCGGGCAGGAGCACCTCGACTACGTGCTGCACCGCCGCGGCCACGTACGCCCGCGGGTGTGGACCAACACGGTGCTCACGCCCACGTCGCAGCCCTGGGAACACGCCGGGACGACCTATACCGACTACTCCGACCACTATCCCGTCGCCGGCGGCTGAGGAGCTCCGACGACCGTCACTGAAGGTCAGTGACGGTCGGCGAGGTCTGGTGCAAGGTGTGGCCGAGGACCTGGTCGAGATAAGGGTTGGCGAAGACGCCGGCCGGGTCGAGCTCGTCGCGCAGCGCGGTGAAGTCGCCGAACCGCGGGTAGCGCTCGGCGAGGTCGGCCGCGGTGAGCCGGTGCATCTTGCCCCAGTGAGGACGTCCGTCGGCAGCGCCGAGGATGTCCTCGCAGACGGAGAACCAGCGCTCGTGGGGCATCCGGTGGTACTGGTGGAAGGCGACATAGGCGACGTCGCGGTCGTACGCCGGCGAGAGCCAGATGTCGTCGCTCTTCACGAAGCGGACCTCGAACGGGAACGACACCTTCTCGTCATGGGTGTCGACCCACTGCCGGAGCTCGCGGAGCACGTCACCGATCACGGCCCGCGGGACGGCGTACTCACCCTCGCGGAAACGTACGTCGCGGTGGGAGGCGAACACGTTCGGGGCCAGGTCGGTGAAGTCCCGGGACGACACCGCGCGGGTCACGAACCGGGTGATCCCGGGCACCAGACCAGGGAAGCGGGTGCCGAGGCGCAGCATCGCCTCGAAGCCGATGTTGGTGACGATCTTGTCGTCGAGGGTCCTGGCGAGCGTGCTCATCGGGTTGAGTTCGGCGTCGCCCGGCAGCCGCTGGAACCGGCGCGTCAGCGCGGTCGTGGTGTGCGGGAACCAGAAGAACTCGAAGTGGTCGTTGCCCGCCACCAGCTCGTCGAGCCCGTCGAGCGTCTCGTCGAGCGGCATCGGTGCGTCGACCGCGCGCAGGGCGTAGAGCGGCACGCACTGGAGCGTCACCTTGGTGATCACGCCGAGTGCTCCGATCGAGACCCGCGCGGCCTCGAAGAGCTCCGGGCGCTCTTCGCGCGAGCAGGTCACGACCGACCCGTCGGCGAGCACCAGCTCGAGCGCGCGGATCTGGTTGGAGATGCTCCGGAATCTCTCGCCGCTGCCGTGGGTGCCGGTCGAGACCGCGCCGGCGACCGTCTGCCGGTCGATGTCGCCGAGGATCTCCATCGCCAGCCCGTGCTGGGCGAGCATCGGGTTGAGCCGGTGCAGCGGGAGTCCGGCCCCGACGGTGACCAGGCCCGAGTCCGCGTCGACGGCGAGCACTCCGTGCAGCCGGTCCGGCCGGATCTGCAGGCCGGGGGCGACGGCGGCGCCGGTGAAGGAGTGCCCGGACCCGATCGCGCGCACCGTCAGGCCGTCGGTGACGGCGGTCTTCACGGCGGCCGCGACCTCGTCGGTCGTCGCGGGCGTGGCCACGCGTGCCGGGGTCACCTCTTCGGTACCGGCCCAGTTGCGCCATCGAGTGCTCATGGATGGGTCCCTTCTGTGGGCAGTCGGCCCTCAGAATGGCCCAGGTCACCCTAAAGGTCAATGGTCTTGGACACTTGACCTAGTCCGTCGGGCGGTGCATATTCGATGAATGCTGGATCTCACTGTCCCGACGCGGGCGTGCGCCCCCTTCGAAGAGCTCGAAGCGGCCACCGCCGACCTCCCCACGCCGTACGCCGTGGTGGACGTCGCCGCGCTGCGCACCAACGCAGCCGACCTGGTTCGCCGGGCCGGCGGCAAGCCGATCCGAGTCGCGAGCAAGTCCGTACGCTGCCGAGCCCTGATCCAGAGCACGCTGGCGATGCCGGGCTTCCAGGGCGTGCTCGCCTATACCCTGCCCGAGGCGCTCTGGCTCGCGCGCGAGATCGACGACGTCGTGGTCGGCTACCCGACCGCGGACACGGCCGCCATCCGGCGGCTCGCCGCCGACGACCTGCTGGCCTCTCGGGTGACGCTGATGATCGACAGTGTCGAGCATCTGGAGCTGATCGCGGCCGCGGTCGGCGCCAGCGGTCCGCGGATCCGGATCTGCATCGAGCTCGACGCCTCGCTCCGCCTGGCCTCCGGTCGGGTGCACCTCGGCGCCCGGCGCTCGCCCGTGCACGCGCCCGAGGAGGCGGCCGCGCTCGCCCGGGTCGTCGTGGCGCACCCGCGCTGCGAGCTGGTCGGCGTGATGGCCTACGAAGGGCAGATCGCGGGGATGGGCGACAACCAGCCGGGCCCGTCCAAGCACCTCGTCCGGGCGATGCAGCGGAGGTCCGTCGACGAGCTGGCCGAACGGCGCGCCGACGCCGTGGCAGCGGTGCGAAGCGTGGCGCCGCTGGAGTTCGTCAACGGCGGCGGCACCGGCAGCATCGAGACCACCGTCGCCGAGGACGCCGTGACCGAGGTGGCCGCGGGCTCGGGGCTGCTCGCCCCGCACCTGTTCGACCACTACACCCGGTTCCACCCCCAGCCGGCGGCGTACTTCGTCCTCTCGGTCGTACGCCGCCCCTCACCGCGCCACGCGACGGTGCTCGGCGGTGGCTGGATCGCCTCCGGAGCGGCGGGCAAGGACCGGCTCCCGATGCCGGTGTGGCCGCGCGGCCTGAGCCTGGTCCCGACCGAGGGGGCGGGCGAGGTGCAGACGCCCCTGACGGGCGCGGCGGCCGGCCGTCTCGGGATCGGCGACCGGGTCTGGTTCCGCCACACCAAGGCCGGCGAGCTCTGTGAGCACGTCGACGAGCTGGCGCTCGTCGACGACGGCAGCGTCGTCGACGCCGTCGCGACCTACCGAGGAGAAGGACAGACGTTCCTATGACCACGACCGCCACCGCCGCGCCCAGCAAGGCATGACGAAGGACTGAGCTCTCCGATGGACGTCGGTCAGCCCGTCGATCCGGGTGAGCGCGAGGCGAGGAGAGGTAGCGCTTCGAGCAGGGTGTCGAAGGCTCCGAGCACGTCCGCGTCCGGGTCGAGCAGGTGCTGCAGCTGCAGGCCGTCCATGGCCGCCATCACCAGGCGCGCGACGCCCGCCAGGTCCGTAGCGGGTGCCGTGTCCGGCTCGAGCTCGTCCGGCGTGGCCTCGGTCAGCGCCGCGGTGAACTCGGTGGCGGTACGCCGGTAGCGGGCGACGGTGAAGTCGTGGGCCGGGTGGGTGGGGACGATCGACTCGGCGGTGACGGTCGTGAACAGCTGGGTCAGCCCGCGGTCGGCGATGGCCCGCTCGAACATGCTCCGCGCCACCTGGGCCTGCTCGTCCCAGGTGGTGCCGGTGTCCGCCTGCTGGCGCGAGGCCTGGTCACGCTCCTCCAGCACGGCCATCAGCAGGCCCGTCTTGGAGCCGAAGTGGTGCAGCACCCCGGCCTGGCTCATGCCGGCCAGGTCCGCGATCTCCCGCAGCGACGCTCCGTGGCTGCCTCGGCGCCCGAACACGTCTTGGGCCACGTCGAGGATCCGGCGCCGCTGCTCGGCGGACTTGGCGTACGGACCACGGGCTCGGCTGGACATGCTCGCAGTCTAGGTGGCTCGAGCGAAAACCTAGCGACCATTCGGGATTCGGGTTAGAGTCCCAGCCATGACCCGGCCGCTGCCCCGATTCCCTGCCGGCTTCGAGTGGGGTGTCGGCGCCTCGGCGTACCAGACCGAAGGCGCGCTCGACGCTGACGGGCGGGGACGGTCCACGTGGGACGTCTTCTGCGAGCAGCCCGGGCGGATCGCCGACGGATCGACGTCGGCGACCAGTGCCGGCTTCTACGACCGCTATCCCGAGGACATCGCGCTCGTACGCGACCTCGGCGCCGACGTCTACCGATTCTCGATCGCCTGGCCGCGGATCCTGCCGACCGGGTCGGGCGAGATCAACGCGAAGGGCCTGGACTTCTACGACCGCGTCGTCGACGAGATGCTGGCGGCCGGCCTGAAGCCGGCGCCGACACTCTACCACTGGGACACCCCGCTGCCGATCGAGGAGGCCGGCGGCTGGATGAACCGAGACACCGCGCTCCGCTTCGGTGAGTACGCCGCGGTCGTGGCCGAGCGGCTGGCCGACCGTGCGGCGTACTGGATCCCGCTGAACGAGCCCGTGGTGCTCTCGATGCTCGGCTACGCGATCGGCGGCCACGCCCCAGGGCAGGAGCTGCTCTTCGAGTCGCTGCCGACCGTCCACCACCAGCTGCTCGCCCACGGGCTCAGCGTCCAGGCGATCCGTGCAGCCGGCGGCCGCAGCGTCGGGACCGCCAACCCGCACGCACCGACCTGGCCCGCCTCCGACAGTCCGGAGGACCTCGCCGCCGCTGCGTTCAGCGCCGACCTCACCGACTGGATCTGGACCGACCCGATCCTCCTCGGCCGCTACCCTGACGGGTATGCGGAGGGGATGCCCGGTCCGGTCGCCGACGACCTCGAGATCATCTCGACCCCGCTCGACTTCTACGGCGTCAACTACTACAGCCCGCAGCGTGTTGCGGCCCCGACCGGTGAGCCGTCGTTGATCCAGGATCACGAGATTCCGGCGGAGATGCCGTTCCGGGCGGTCGAGGTCGACGGGCCCACGACCGGGCTCGGCGGCGAGATCAGCCCCGACGGCCTGCGCGAGGTTCTGCTGACGCTGACCGAGCGGTACGGCGAGAGCCTTCCGCCGCTGATCGTCACCGAGAACGGCACCTCGCAGCAGCCCGGCACCGAGGAGCCCGGTCCGGACGGCAGGATCCACGACGACGGCCGGATCGCCTACCTCGACGCGCATGTGCGCGCCGTGCACCAGGCGATCGAGGAGGGCGCGGACGTCCGTGGCTACTGGGTCTGGTCGCCGACCGACAACTTCGAGTGGACCCACGGCTTCACCCAGCGCTTCGGCCTCGTGCACGTCGACTACGACACCCTGGTGCGGACGTCGAAGGACTCCTACTCCTGGTATCAGCAGCTGATCGGCGCCCGACGTGACCAGCTCTGAGCTCACTCGGTCCGTGCTGGACGAGCCGGCCACACCGGCCCCCAAGTTATGGGTGGCCGCGATCTCGCTGGCCAACGTCGGTCTGTTCACCGCGTGGTTCGGCCCGATCCTGACCCTGCTCGGGATGCAGGCGGAGCGGTTCGCCGGTGACGACAAGGAGGCCGCGCTCGCCTGGGTCGTCGGCATCGGCGCGCTCTGCTCGACGGTGGCCAACCCGGTCTTCGGCGCGCTCTCGGACCGGACCACGTCGCGCTATGGCCGTCGACTGCCGTGGTCGGTCCTCGGCATCTGCGGAGGCGCCGCCAGCCTGGTACTGCTGGCCTTCGCACCGAACCTCGTCGTGGTGGCCGTCGGCTGGTGCCTGGCCCAGATCGCCCTCAACGCGAACTTCGCGGCGATCACCGCCGCCGTACCCGACCATGCGCCGCACCAGCAGCGCGGCACCATCGGCGGCTTCCTCGGCCTCGCCCAGACCGTCGGCGCCGTCGTCGGCGCCGGGCTCGCGGCGGCCGCGGGTGGGATCGTCGGTGGCTACCTCGCGTGCGCGGTCTTCCTGGTGATCGCGAGCGCGCCGTACGTCGCGATGCGCCGCGACCTGGTCCTCGACCCCGCCGACCGGCCAGCGTTCTCGTGGGGAACGTTCCTCCGTGGCTTCTGGATCAGCCCTCGTCTGCACCCCGACTTCGCCTGGGCGTGGCTCACCCGCTTCCTGATGAACCTCGGGTTCTCGATCGGGCTGGTCTACCTGCTCTTCTACCTCGACGACGCGGTGCACCACGAGAACCCCGAAGCCGGCGTCTTCCTGCTCTCTGCGGTCAACTCCCTCGCTCTGCTGGTCACGGTCGTGGCCGGCGGATGGCTGTCGGACCGGCTCGACCGCCGCCGCATCTTCGTGACCGTCGCCGGCGTCGTGATGGCTGCCGGCACCCTCTCGCTGGCCGGCTTCCACTCGTGGACGGCCGCGATCATCGGCGTGGCCGTCCTCGGCCTCGGCATGGGCGTGTTCACCTCGGTCGACCTCGCGCTGATGATCGACGTACTCCCCGAGGCGCTCGACCGCGGCAAGGACCTCGGCGTCGTCAACATCGCCAACTCGCTGCCGCAGGTGCTCGCCCCCGTCGTGGCCGCGCCGATCGTGAGCGTGCTCGGCGGCTACTCCACCCTGTACGCCGTCGCCGCCGGTGTGACGCTGGCCGGCGCCGTCCTGGTCTACCGGATCAAGTCCGTTCGATAGGAGACAACTCGTGACCACCCACCCTGACCTGCCCAGCACGCAGCTCCCCGCCGATTTCGTCTACGGCGTCTCCACCGCGTCGTACCAGATCGAAGGTGCCGTCGAGGAGGGCGGCCGCGGGCCGTCGATCTGGGACACGTTCTGCGCAGAGCCGGGCCGGATCAAGAACGGCGACACTGGTGCGGTGGCGTGCGACCACTACCACCGATACCCCGAGGACATCGCGCTGATGAAGGACCTCGGCGTGGATGCGTACCGGTTCTCGATCGCCTGGCCGCGGATCCAGCCGACCGGCTCCGGGCCGGCCAACGCCGAGGGGCTCGCCTTCTACGACCGGCTCGTCGACGGGCTGCTGGAGGCGGGCATCAAGCCGGTGGCGACGCTCTACCACTGGGACCTCCCGCAGGCGCTGCAGGACGCCGGCGGCTGGCTCGACCGCGACACCTCGCTCCGCCTCGCCGAGTACGCCGCGATCGTCGGCGAGCACCTCGGTGACCGGGTCTCGATGTGGATGCCGCTGAACGAGCCGGTCGTGGTCACCATGTTCGGACATGCGCTCGGCACCCACGCGCCCGGCCAGGCGCTCGGCTTCGACGCGCTGCCGGTGGCCCATCACCTGCTGCTCGGCCACGGCTTGTCGGTCGAGGCGCTGCGCGCGGCCGGGGCGAGCGACATCGGCATCGCCTCCAACCACCAGCCGGCCCGGCCGGCGTCGGACTCGGCCGAGGACCGGGAGGCGGCCGAGATGTTCGGCACGCTGACCAACTGGCTGTTCTCCGACCCGATCCTGCGCGGGGAGTACCCCGACGAGCTGATCACCTCGATGATGCCCGGGCCGGTCGCCGAGGACCTGAAGGTGATCTCGACCCCGCTCGACTGGTACGGCATCAACTACTACCAGCCGGTGCTGGTCGGCGCCCCCGGATCCGGCGGCGACCAGGGCACGGCGCTCGAGGGCGCGATCATGCCGGAGGGGCTTCCCTTCGAGCCGCGCCAGCTCGTCGGCGTACCCACCACCGACTTCGGGTGGGCGATCGTCCCCGACGGGCTCACCGAGATCCTGACCCAGTTCCACGAGCGCTACGTAGACGCGCTGCCGCCCGTCTACGTCACGGAGAGCGGCTGCTCGTTCCACGACACCGTCGCCGCCGACGGGGGAGTCCACGACCAGCGCCGGATCGACTACCACGACGCGCACCTGCGGGCGGTGGCCGACGCGATCGCCGCGGGCGTGGACGTACGCGGCTACTTCGCCTGGTCGCTGCTCGACAACTTCGAGTGGGCCGAGGGGTACGCCGAGCGCTTCGGGCTCGTGCACGTCGACTACGACACGCTGCGGCGCACCCCCAAGGACTCGTTCCGCTGGTTCCAGGAGCTCATCGCCGCCCGCCGGTGACCGGCGGGCGGGACCCGATCAGGCGGGTCAGCGGTCGTAGACGCCGACCTCCCACAGGGAGTAGCCGTAGCGGGTGGCGCGGCTGACGCCGTGGACGCGTACGTAGCGGGCGGTGGTCGGCTCGAAGGTCGCGGTCTCGACTCCGCCCTTCCCGGCGTCGGTCGACCACACCGTGCGCCACGTCGTACCGTCCGAGGAGACCTCGACCTTCCACGCCGCAGCATGGGCGCTCTCCCAGTCGGCGACCACGCGGCCCACGGTCCGCTCGCTGCGCAGGTCGAGGGCGAGCCACTGGTCGTCGCTCCAGTCGCTGGCCCAGCGGGTGCCGGTGTCGCCGTCGATGGCGCGGCCCGGGGCGAAGCTGGTGAAGACGCTCCACTCCGACGAGCTCGCCGTGGCGCGCGACCCGGCCGCGAGGTTGCCGGGCAGCGTGTAGCCGGATGCGGCACCCCACGTGTCGAGGTAGGACTGGGCTCCGCCCATCAGGTCCTGGACGGCCTCCGTGCCGCCGAGGCGGCGGATCTGCTCGATCCAGTCCGGGACCAGGCCGACGTGGGCTCCGCCGTCGGTGTTGATGTCCCAGACCCGATCGCCGGTGACCTGCTTGTCGATCACCGACCCGCCGTCGACACTACGGAACGGATAGGTCACCGGGCTGGGTCCGTCGGCACCCAGGGGAGCGGGGTGGGAGCCGAGGCCGTTGAAGTCGCTGCCGATACCGAGGCCCTTGTCGTACTCGGTGCGCAGCGCCTCGGTCCGCCCGGCGGCGCCGATGAACTCCTCGGGTCCGAACATGTACTCACCGATGAAGCCGCCGAGCCCGTAGACGCGTTCGGCCCAGCCGAGGTCGGCCCAGCTGTGGCTGGAGATGACGCCGGGGTAGTCGGCCGACTCGAGGATGTCGAGCGCGCGGCCGGTGGCCTTCACGCTCATGTGGTCGAGCTCGACGAGCATCCCGCGCTGCATCATCCCGCGCATCGCGTACTCGCCGAGCCGGGAGAGGCCGCGGGTGTTGCACTGCGCGTCGTCGTCATAGGTCGGCACCTCGGTGCCCGCGGGCAGCTTCTCCTCGATCTCGGGGACCGGGGCATCGCCGATCGGGTTGTCGTGCTGCGGCCCGCGGCACTTCTCGGTCTGCCAGAAGGTGCCCGTCGACAGGAACTGGCCGACGTTGATGATCGTCCCGGTCGTGCCCGAGTCGAAGCGCACCCCGCAGAGCGCGTTGTCGAACTTGTGGCACAGGAACATGCTGCGTACGCCGAGGGCCTGCAGCTCGTCGAGGCCCTGGTCGATACCGGCCTTGCTGCACTGGGCGACGTCGAGGACCTGCTTGCAGCCGAACGGCTCGGAGGTCTCGACGCCGAGGATCACGGCGAGCTTGCCGTCCTCGATGACCTGCCGGGCCTGGGCGGGATCGGTGACGATCCGGAACCAGCCCTTGCCCTCGCCGCCGTACATCCTGTCGACGAAGTCCTGCAGGTCGTAGGTCTTCTCCGCCTGCAGCCGGATCGACTCCATCTCGTCGCAGCCGCGATCGCGGTTGGGGTTGATCGAGCAGATGACGCCGTTGCTGGTCAGGTCGGTGACCAGGACGCGCTGCCCGGCTCGCCAGGACCGCTCCAGCCAGGCGTAGTAGTTCTGCTGGTGCGACATCGTGCGGTACGACGGCCAGTCCTTGAAGGTCGGCCAGCCCACCGGGTCGTGCTTGCCGTCCGGCTCCGCGCCGGTGAGGTTCTCCAGCAGCGCGCCGGAGCCGTCGGGGTAGTGCGCCGCGCAGTCCTCGAGCGCGTCGGCGACCCCTGCCTCGGAGAACGGCTTGCCGCAGACCAGCTCGCCCCCGAACGCCTCGTTGGTCATCAGGTGGTTGTGGACGTCGGCGAAGCCGCGTACGTCACCCTTGGCGTCGGTGCCGGTGAACGGCTTGCCGGTGACGTTGACCTGGGAGTCGGGCGCCGGCCGGTCGGCAGGCTCCCACCACTGGTCCGGCGGTGATGCCCAGCCTGGCGGGGCGAACGCCACGAAGCCGATGAGGACGAGACAGAGCAGCGTGCGGATGGCGTTCACAGTGCCTCCAGGGTGCGTGACGTACGCCGCATCCTAGAGTTGGTCGCATGACCGGGTCAACGGTCCAAAGGCCCGTGACTACGCCGATCTGGCCATGGAGGCGACGTGCGCCGCGGCGAAGTCGAGCGCCGCACCGGCGGCCTCGGCGTCGCCCTCGTTGAGGAACAGCAGGGTGAGGCCGTCGATGTTGGCGGTGAGGTATCTCGCGAGCATGGGGATCGGCTGGTCCCACGTCACCCCGGTGGACTCGGCGAGCACGGTGAGGACCTGGGTGTTGGCCTCGAGGTAGGTCTCGTACTGACGGCGCGCGACCGTGGCCAGTCCCGGCTGGCGAAGGGCGTACTGCGTCAGCTCGTAGGTCACCTGGTGCTCGTCGGGGTTGGCGACGACGTGCTGCCAGTACGCCCTGAGCGCCGCCTGGAGCTTCTCCTCGAACGACTCCTCGCCACGCATCTCCACCAGCGCCAGGTTGAGAGTGTGACCGGTGATCGCCTCGATGACGTTCTCCAGCAGCTCCTGCTTGGAGCGGAAGCAGTAGTGGAAGGCCCCCAGCGGCATGTCGGCCTCCGCCACGATCGAGCGCGTCGTGGTCTTGGCGACGCCGTCACGGACCATCACCCGGATCGCGGCCTCGACCAGACGTTCGCGGCGTACGTCGGCGGCGACGCGCGCCATCAGAGGTGTCTCGTCATCGGGAAGCGCATATCGTTCAGCGTACGTGACCAAGACGGTTGACCAGGAGTTGGCCAGGAGTTGAGCCGGGGGTCGAGCTGGTGCCGCGCCGGGGCGGAAATGGGGATTCGGGTGGGGTTGATGAAGAATGACCCGGTGCCTCACGACATCTCACCCCTGTCCGCAGCGGCATCCGAAGCGCTCTTCGCCCGCGCGAAGGCCGTGACGCCGGGCGGCGTGAACTCGCCCGTGCGCGCCTTCAACGCGGTGGGCGGGACGCCGCGCTTCATCCGCGAGGCCAAGGGGGCGTGGCTGACCGACGTCGACGGGAACGAGTACGTCGACCTGATCTGCTCCTGGGGCCCGATGCTGCTGGGCCACGCCCATCCGGAGGTCCAGGCAGCGGTGCTGGAGGCCGTCGCGCGTGGCACGTCCTACGGGACGCCGACGACGCCTGAGGTCGAGCTCGCAGAGGCGATCGTCGAGCGGGCGCCGGTCGAGAAGGTGCGGTTCGTCAGCAGCGGCACCGAGGCGACGATGTCGGCCATCCGGCTGGCACGAGGGTTCACCGGGCGCGACGTGATCCTCAAGTTCGCCGGCAACTACCACGGCCACGTGGACTCACTCCTCGCCAGCGCCGGCTCCGGTCTGGTCACCCACGCGATCCCCGGCACCCCGGGCGTCCCCGAGAGCAGCACCGAGCTCACCGTCGTGCTGCCCTACAACGACCGAGCCGCGGTCACGGCGGCGTTCGAGGAATACGCAGGCCGGGTGGCCTGCCTGATCACCGAGGCCTCGCCGGGCAACATGGGCGTCGTGCCGCCGGAGCCCGGGTTCAACCAGTTCCTCAGCGAGACCTGCACCAAGAACGGTGCCCTGTTCATCTCCGACGAGGTGATGACCGGGTTCCGGGCCAGCAAGCAGGGGCAGTGGGGTCTGGACGGCAAGCACGAGGGCTGGACCCCCGACCTGGTCACCTTCGGCAAGGTGATGGGTGGCGGCTTCCCGGCGGCGGCCTTCGGCGGCCGCGCCGACGTGATGGGCTCGCTCAGCCCCGACGGGCCGGTCTACCAGGCCGGAACGCTCTCCGGGAACCCGGTCGCGACCACCGCCGGCCTCACGACCCTCGAGCTGGCGACCGACGAGGTCTACGACCACATCACCAAGGCCGCCGACGTCGTGAAGGCCGCGATCGAGGAGAGCTTCGCCAAGGTCGGTCTCCCGCACGTCATCCAGTCCACCGGCACGATGTTCTCGGTCTTCTTCACCGACAGGCCGGTGCGTAACTTCGACGAGGCCAAGACCACCGACGAGGCGGCGTACAAGGCCTTCTTCCACGCCATGCTCGACCAGGGCGTCTACCTGCCACCGAGCGCCTACGAGGCGTGGTTCCTCTCCTCCGCTCACGACGAGCGGGCGATCTCTCAGATCACGGAGGCGCTTCCGTACGCCGCCGAGGCTGCTGTAAAGGTGAAGGCATGACGTCCCAGGAAAACGGCATCGAGACCACGGTCCACCTGCTGCGCCACGGTGAGGTGCACAACCCGGAGGGGATCCTCTACGGGCGCCGGCCCGGGTTCAACCTCTCCGAGCTCGGTCTGCGGATGGCCGAGCGGGTCGCCGACCGGATCGGCGGGCAGGACATCACCCACGTCATCTCCAGCCCGCTCGAGCGCGCCCGGCAGACCGCCGGGCCGTTGGCGAAGGCGCTCGGCGCCGACATCTCGCTCGACGAGCGGGTGCTCGAGTCGGAGAACCTCTTCGTCGGCAAGAGCTTCAAGGACGGCATGGGGCCGCTGAAGGACCCCAAGGTCTGGCCGAAGCTGATCAACCCGTTCAAGCCGTCGTGGGGCGAGCCCTACCTGGAGATCGTGGCCAGGATGATGGCCGCGATCCACGACGCCCGGGATCTGGCGCGGGGCCACGAGGCGGTCGTCGTCTCCCACCAGCTGCCGATCTGGACCACACGGCTCCACATCGAGGGCCGCAGCTTCCTGCACGACCCGCGCCGCCGCCAGTGCGCGCTGTGCTCGCTGACCTCGCTGCACTTCGTCGACGACGAGTTCGTCGCGCTCTCCTACACCGAGCCGGCCGGCGACATGCTGCCGGCGAAGGACAAGTACGCGCCGTTCTCGGCCGGCGACATGGACGAAGATTAACGGGTCTCTCAGGTTTGTCAGGAAGAGTCCTGTGCGTGCGTAAGAAGTTGGGTGGCCTCCTCCTCACCTTGGTGACGGTGGGGCTGCTGGCCGCGTGCGGGCAGACGGGCACGAACGAAGCCGGCTACATCTCCGGCGACGGCCGCACCCAGGAGATCCCGGTCGCTGAGCGCGGTGAGCCGGTGGAGCTCGCCGGCGAGACCCTCGAGGGCAATCCGTTCGACCTGGCCGACACCCGGGGCAGGGTCACGGTCCTCAACGTGTGGTGGACCGGCTGCGCGCCGTGCCGCAAGGAGATGCCGATGCTCCAGGCCGCCTACGAGGAGCTGGGCGACGAGGTCGCCTTCGTGGGGCTCAACACCCGCGACGCCTCGGCCGCCCAGGGGCTGGCCTTCGAACGGCACTACGGCGTGGAGTACCCGTCGGTCTACTCGCCCGACGGTGCCGCCGTCCTCGCGCTGAAGGGCTCGCTGGCCCCGCGCGCCATCCCGGCCACCGCGATCCTCGACACCGAGGGGCGCGTGGCGGCGCTGATCCGCGGCGAGGTCCCCTCCGCACGTACGCTCGACGAGCTGATCTCCACGGCAGGTGAGTCGTCGTGAACGAGCGCCAGCGAGTGAACCGTGAGTACAACACGCCGCCGCGTCCGTATTCTGGCGCTTGCGCTACGGAGGTGGCGGCGTGACCGACTGGTTCGCGAGCACCGCCGGGAGCGGGTCGCTGATGCTGGCCATCCCGGTCGCGCTGCTGGCCGGGTTCCTCTCGTTCGTCTCGCCGTGCACGCTGCCGATGCTGCCGGGCTACCTCTCCTACGCCACCGGCCTGTCCGGCGCGGACCTCGCCTCCGGTGACGTACGCCGCGGCCGCATGCTGGCGGGCGCGCTGCTCTTCGTCGCCGGCTTCTCGGTGGTCTTCGTCCTGCTGGGCGTCACCGTGGGCGGGATCGCCTACAAGCTGCTCGCGTTCCAGGAGACCGGCACCAAGGTTCTCGGCGTGCTCTCGATCATCATGGGCATCGCGTTCATGGGCTTCATCCCGCTGCTGCAGCGCGACCTGAAGTTCCACAAGGTGCCTGCGGTCGGGCTGGCCGCGGCGCCGCTGCTCGGCTTCCTCTTCGGGCTGGCCTGGACCCCGTGCACCGGACCGACGCTGGGCGTCATCGCCGGCCTCGCCTGGGACCAGGGCACCGCCGCTCGGGGCGGCCTGCTGCTCGCCGTCTACGCGCTCGGGCTCGGCATCCCGTTCATCCTCGTCGCGGTGATGTGGCGCAAGGCCACCGTCGCGCTGACCTGGTTCCGTCGGCACACCCGCGCGATCACGATCGTCGGCGGCGTGCTGATGATCCTGATCGGCGTCGCGATGCTCACCGGCTGGTGGGACAACGGCGTCCAGTGGCTGCAGGTCCAGCTCGTCCAGCGTTGGGAGGGCATCGCACTGTGACCGATCTGAAAGAGCCGGCGGACGTACGCCGCCCGGGCGAGCTGAACGCCCGCGAGCTGGCGCGCTGGGGCTGGCGCCAGCTGACCTCGATGCGTACGGCACTGATCCTGCTGCTGCTGCTCGCGCTCGCGGCCGTCCCGGGGTCGCTGATCCCGCAGGACGGGGTCGACTCGCTCAAGGCGGACCAGTGGCGCGAGGCGCACACGACGCTGACCCCGATCTACGAGAAGCTCGGGCTCTTCAACGTCTACTCGACGCCGTGGTTCGCCGCGATCTACCTGCTGCTGATGGTCTCGCTGGTCGGCTGCATCATCCCGCGCTGCCTCGTCTACGCGAAGGCGATGCGGGCTCAGCCGCCGGCGACGCCGGCCAAGCTGACCCGGCTGCCCGACTCCACGTCGTACGTCACCGACGAGGAGCCCGCCGAGGTGCTCGCCGCGGCGCGGAAGCAGCTGCGCGGCTACCGCATCCGCCAGGAGGTCTCGACAAGCTCGACCACCGGGGAGCAGTCCGTCTCGGCGGAGAAGGGCTACCTGCGCGAGGCCGGCAACCTGATCTTCCACATGTCGCTGATCATCGTGCTGGTCGCGTTCGCGACCGGCAGCCTGTTCGGCTACAAGGGCGGCGTGATCGTGCTGGTGGGGGAGGAGTACGGCTTCGCCAACGAGCTCTCGCAGTACGACGACTTCAAGTCGGGCTCGCTCTTCGCCCCCGAGGACCTCGACGACTTCAGCTTCAAGATCGACGACTTTCACGCCGAGTGGCTCAGCACCGGCGCCGGCGCCGGGACCGCGCGCGGTTTCAACTCGAAGATCCGCTACACCGCGGGTTCGAGCGAGGAGAAGAGCTATGACCTCAGGGTCAACCACCCGCTGACCATCGGCAGCACCGACGTCTTCCTGCTCGCGCACGGCTACGCACCGGTGATCACCGTGCGCGACGGCAACGGTGACGTGGCCTACTCCGGCCCGACGATCTTCCTCCCGCAGAGCCAGAACCTGCTCTCCTTCGGGGTCGTGAAGGCGCCGTACGCCTCGCCTGAGGAGATCGGCTTCCAGGGGCTGTTCTACCCCTTCGAGGGCACGGTCGACGGCGAGCCGGTCAACCTGATGGGCGACATCGGGGACGGCTCGCACGCGATGCTCTCCCTGCAGGGTTTTCGCGGCGACCTCAACCTCGACGCCGGACCTCAGTCGGTCTACGCGCTCGACACCTCCAAGGCCAACATGATGTCGCCCGACGAGACCGGCAAGGCGTTCAACCTGCGCCTCGGGGAGACGGCCGAGCTCCCCGATGGACTGGGATCGATCTCCTTCGACGACGTCCAGCAGTGGAACCGGGTGCAGATCTCGAAGTCGCCGGGCAAGGAGTGGGCGCTCCTAGGCGTCTCCCTCGCCCTCGTGGGGCTCCTCGGATCCCTCTTCATCCGCTCGCGACGGGTGTGGGTTCGCGCCCGCCGAGTCGATGGGCGCACACTGGTCGAGATCGCCGCCCTCGACCGCTCCGGCGGCGGAGACACCGCTGCCGTCGTCACCGGCCTTGCGGAGACCTTACGAGGCGCGCGAACACAGGAGGAGAACCGATGACTGACCACACCTGGGGCGTACTCAGCAACCAGGCCATCACGGCCGCCGGCGTCGTCTACTTCCTGGCGCTGCTCTGCGCGCTGGTCGAGTGGTCGGCCTGGCAGTCGCGAGCCAGGGCCGCAGTCGCGGAGAAGGAGCTCGTCGGCGCCGGTGCCCCGGCCGACGAGACCGATGCCCCGGCGCCATCCAAGACTGCTTCGGCCGCCGATGCCGTACGCGAGCAGCGGGCCGCCCTCTTCGGACGCCTCAGCCTGCTGCTGACCGCGATCGCGGTCGTGTGCCACCTGATCGCGCTGGTCGGCCGTGGGATGGCCGCCGACCCCAACCGGGTGCCGTGGGGCAACATGTACGAGTTCACGATCTCCGGCTCGTTCGTGGTGGCCGCTGCGTACGTCGTTCTCCATCGGCGGCTGAAGCTGTCCTGGATGGCGCCGTGGGTGCTGGGCTTCACGATCGTGGTGCTGACGCTGGCGGTGGTCGGCCTCTACGAGCCGGTCGCGCCGCTGACCGAGGCGCTCAACTCCTACTGGCTCGTCATCCACGTCATCGCGGCCATCATCGCCACCGGCGGGTTCACGCTGGGCGGCATCGCCTCGGCGGCGTACCTTCTCAAGAGCCGCTTCCCCGACGCCGCCCTGCTGGCGCGGGTGCCCGACCTCGACAACCTCGACCGGGTCTCCTACCGGATCCACGCCTTCGCGTTCCCGGTCTGGACCTTCGGGGTGCTGATCTCCGGTCCGATCTGGGCCCACGAGGCCTGGGGCTCCTACTGGAACTGGGACCCCAAGGAGGTCTGGGCGTTCATCACCTGGGTCGTCTACGCCGGCTACCTGCACGCCCGCGCGACCGCCGGGTGGAAGGGCAAGAAGGCCGCGATCGTCGCGCTGATCGGGCTGGCCACGCTGTGGTTCAACTTCATCGGCATCAACTACTTCTCCTCGACCTCGCAGCATTCGTACGCTGCGCCCGCAGCCCCGGCGGTCGTCGAGCTCACCGAGGGAGCCTCACGATGAAAGAGTTCTGGATCTACACCGGACTGCGGCTGCTGTCGCTGGTCGCCACCTTCGGCATCGTGGCGGGCATCTGGTCGCTCGTCGCGGGCGAGGTCGACATCTTCCTCTCGGTGATCCTGGCGTTCGTGATCAGCGGCGTGCTCTCGTTCTTCGTCCTCGACCCGCAGCGGCGGGCCTTCGCCGAGAAGGTCGAGACGCGGGCCGCCAAGGCGGTCGAGGCCGCGCGTGCCAAGGAGGACGCCGAGATCGACTCCGAGGCCGGCTCCGAGGCCGGCTCCGAGGCCGGCTCCGAGGCCGGCTCCGAGGCCGACACCCCCTCGAACGGCGAAGGCGATAGCCACAAAGTGTGATGAGTGGTAGATAACGGTCATGTCGATCGTTCACAAGGCCACGCTCACCCCGACGAAGAGAGAGATCTTCGGCGCCTGGCTCGCCACCCAGACGTGGTGCGAGGGCGACCTGACCGGCACCATCGGCTCCTACCGGTTCGACGACCCGGCCGGCAGGGTCGGGATCGAGTGCGTGCTCCTCGAGGTCGGCGAGTCCGTCGTCCACCTCCCGGTCTCCTACCGTGAGGCGCCCCTCGACGGTGCCGAGGACTTCCTGATGGCGACCACCGAACACTCGGCGCTGGGAACGCGCTACGTCTACGACGCCTGCGCCGACGCGGTGGCCGTCCGGGCGTTGCTGGCGGCCGCGCTCACCGGCGCGACCCAGGAGCCGATGGACGTCTACGACCAGGGACGTCTGGTGGATCGCCGCGAGAGCGTCGTCACCGCGACCGGCACCGGCTCGTGGTCGAGCGACGCGGTGCCGCACTTCGACGGCGTCACCATCCGTTCCCACGGTGCCGAGACACGCGTGGACGCGGGCAGCTTCGCGATCGTCGTGAAGCGAGTCGTGGACGGCTCCGACGCCGACGGCGCGGAGTCGATCCAGGTCGCCTGGCCCGACGGCGCCGGGGCGCTGGTCGGCGTACGTCATCTATGACGGACGGCCTCCGGGCTTGTCTGTGAGTCCGCTGTGTAGCCCAGATGATCAACGGAGCCTCCCGTAAGTCACGAGTCGGAAACATCGTCGTCCTGCACTTGACGCATTCGGACATGAAGAGGCACATTGTCTCGATGTGAGCGTTCACATCTGTGATGTGACTCACCTGGGAGCCGGCCCGTGCGCCGATCTCCCGGAACCCCCCGACAGCGGCGCGTAGGCCTACCGACGCGGCCGTAGATGAAATGGAGCAGGTAAGTGCGCAAGGTACTCACCACGATCACCGCGGCAGCGCTTGCGCTCGGCCTCGCGGCATGCGGCGGCGGCGACGGCGGCGAGGGCGGCGAGGGCGGCGACAAGGGCACCGTCGGTGTAGCCATGCCGACCAAGTCCTCGGAGCGCTGGATCGCAGACGGCAACAACATCAAGAAGCAGCTCGAGGCCGAGGGCTACGACGTCGACCTGCAGTACGCCGAGGACGACATCCCGACCCAGGTCTCCCAGGTCGAGAACATGGTCACCAAGGGCGTCGACGTCCTGGTGGTCGCGGCCATCGACGGCACCGCGCTCGGCGAGGTCCTCGAGACCGCTGAGTCGCAGGACATCCCCGTGATCAGCTACGACCGCCTCATCCGCGACACCGAGGCCGTCGACTACTACTCGACCTTCGACAACTTCCAGGTCGGCGTGCAGCAGGCCACCTCCCTCGTCGACGGCCTGAAGGCCAAGGGTGAGGGCCCCTACAACGTCGAGCTCTTCGGTGGTTCGCCCGACGACAACAACGCCACCTTCTTCTGGGACGGCGCCATGTCGGTGCTCGAGCCGCTGATCAAGTCCGGCGAGATCGTCATCCCCTCCGGTCAGACGGACTTCAAGCAGGCCGCGATCCTGCGCTGGGACCCCGCCACCGCGCAGAAGCGCATGGAGGACATCCTCACCAAGACGTACGCCTCCAAGAAGGTCCAGGGCGTGCTCTCGCCCTACGACGGCCTCTCGCTCGGCATCATCGCCGCGCTCAAGGGCAACGGCTACACCACCGCCGACCTCCCGGTCGTGACCGGTCAGGACGCCGAGGTGCAGTCGGTGAAGTCGATCAACGCCGGTGAGCAGTACTCCACGATCTTCAAGGACACCCGCGAGCTCGCCAAGGTGACCGTCGACATGATCATCGCCGTCGGTGCGGGCGAGGAGCCCGAGGTCAACGACACCGAGACGTACGACAACGGCAAGAAGGTCGTTCCGTCCTACCTCCTCGACCCGGTCGTGGTCACCAAGGACGACGTCACCAAGGTGCTCGTCGACTCCGACTACTACACCGCCGACGAGATCAAGTAGCTCCCCGTACGCGGCGTGGGCCCGGGTCCCTCCGGACCGGGCCCACGCCGGCCCCTGGCCAGATAGCAGGAACCACATGAGCTCACCGATCCTGGAGATGCGCGGCATCACCAAGGAGTTCCCCGGCGTCAAGGCGCTCGCCGACGTCAACCTCGTCGTCAACCGCGGTGACATCCACGCGATCTGCGGCGAGAACGGCGCTGGCAAGAGCACCCTGATGAAGGTGCTCAGCGGGGTCTACCCCCACGGCACCTACAGCGGCGACATCGTCTTCGAGGGCGAGACCGCGAAGTTCGCCAACATCCGGCAGAGCGAAGCCGCCGGCATCGTGATCATCCACCAGGAGCTCGCCCTCATCCCCGAGCTCTCGATCGCGGAGAACATCTTCCTCGGCAACGAGACCGCCAAGCGCGGCATCATCGACTGGGGCCGCGCCAACCGTGAGGCGATCGACCTGCTCGCGCGGGTCGGCCTGCGGGAGAACCCGCTGACGCCGGTGAAGAACCTCGGCATCGGCAAGCAGCAGCTGGTCGAGATCGCCAAGGCGCTCTCGAAGGAGGTCAAGCTGCTCATCCTCGACGAGCCGACCGCCGCCCTCAACGACGACGACTCCCAGCACCTCCTCGCACTCCTGGAGGGGCTGAAGGAGAAGGGGATCACCTCGATCATGATCAGCCACAAGCTGAACGAGATCGAGCAGATCGCCGACGAGATCACCATCATCCGTGACGGCCAGAGCATCGAGACCCTGTCCGTCGCCGGCGGTGGCGTGGACGAGGACCGGATCATCCGCGGAATGGTCGGCCGTGACCTCGAGAACCGCTTCCCCGACCACACCCCCTCCATCGGGGACGTCCTCTTCGAGGTGCGTGACTGGACCGTCATGCACCCGCAGGACAGCCACCGTGAGGTCATCCGCCAGGCCAACCTGTCCGTGCGCGCCGGCGAGATCGTCGGCATCGCGGGGATGATGGGCGCGGGACGTACGGAGCTGGCGCGGTCGATCTTCGGGCGCTCCTACGGCTCCCGGACCTCCGGCTCGCTGGTGCTGGACGGCGAGGAGCTGCAGCTCAACACGGTCACGCAGGCGATCGATGCCGGCATCGCGTACGTCAGTGAGGACCGCAAGGGCCTGGGGCTCAACCTCATCGACGACATCAAGACCTCGGTCACCGCGGCGGCGCTGAAGAAGCTGCGCAACGGGCTCGTCGTCGACGAGCACAAGGAGGTCGTGGTCGCCGAGGGCTACCGCAAGAACCTCAACATCAAGGCGCCCTCGATCACCGCCGGAGTCGGGAAGCTCTCGGGCGGCAACCAGCAGAAGGTGGTGCTGTCCAAGTGGATGTACACCGACCCGAAGCTGCTGATCCTCGACGAGCCGACCCGAGGCATCGACGTCGGCGCCAAGTACGAGATCTACGGGATCATCCAGGAGCTCGCCCGCAGCGGTCGCGGCGTACTGGTGATCTCCTCCGAGCTGCCCGAGCTGCTCGGCCTGTGTGATCGCATCTACACGCTCGCCGAGGGCGTGATCACCCATGAGTTCGACCGCTCAGAGGCCACCCAGGAGTCCCTGATGCGCTACATGACCGCGGACGCGAGGAAGTAACCCCCGATGAATGCCCTGCTCAACACGCTGCGCGGGAACGTCCGCCAGTACGGGATGATCATCGCTCTGGCGGCGATCGTCATCCTCTTCCAGATCTCGACCGAGGGCGTGCTGCTCAAGCCGCTCAACGTCTCCAACCTGGTGGTCCAGAACGCGCAGATCCTGATCCTGGCCATCGGCATGGTGATCGTGATCGTGGCGCGTCACATCGACCTCTCGGTCGGTTCCGTGGCCGCCTTCGTGGGCGCCGCCGCGGCGATCATGATGACTCAGTACGACTTCCCGTGGTGGGTCGCCGTCTTCCTCGGCCTGCTGATCGGCACTGCGATCGGCGCCTGGCATGGCTTCTGGGTGGCGTACGTCGGGATCCCGGCGTTCATCGTCACGCTGGCCTCGATGCTGCTCTTCCGTGGTCTGACGCTGGTCGTGCTCAAGGGTGCGACCGTCGGTGGTCTGCCCGAGGAGTTCAAGGCCATCGGCAACGGCTTCCTGCCCGAGATCGGGCCGGACACCGGGTTCCACAACCTGACGCTCCTCATCGCGGTGGCCGCAGTCGGTGTGCTGATCTTCCTCGAGGTGCGTCGCCGCAACGCGCAGACGGCGTACAACTTCGACGTCCTGCCCTTCCCGCTCTTCGTGGTGAAGCTGGCGCTGCTGACGATCGTGATCATGTACTTCGCCTACTTGCTCGCCGACGCGCGCGGGCTGCCGATCGTCGGGCTGATCCTGGCCGGGCTGATCGTGGTCTACACGTTCATCATGAACAAGACCGTCTTCGGCCGGCACGTCTACGCGATCGGCGGCAACGTCGACGCCGCCACGATGTCCGGCGTCAACACCAAGCGTGTCGACTTCCTGGTCATGGTGAACATGGGGCTGCTCTCGGGTCTCGCGGGCCTGGTCACGACCGCTCGCCTGACCGCGGCCAACCCCAAGGCCGGCGTCAACTTCGAGCTCGACGCGATCGCCGCCGCCTTCATCGGTGGCGCGGCCGTCACCGGTGGTGTCGGCACCGTCGTCGGCGCGATCATCGGTGGTCTCGTCATGGGTGTCCTCAACAACGGCATGTCGCTGCTCGGTGTCTCCATCGACTGGCAGCAGGCCATCAAGGGCCTCGTGCTCCTGCTCGCCGTCGCCTTCGACGTGTGGAACAAGCGCCGCACCGCCGGATCCGGTGGTGCCGGTGCCGAGGCTGCCGAGCCCAGCGCTCCGCCGCCCGACAAGCTGGCCGAGGAGATCGAGGCCATGGAGGCCGAGCTCAGCGTCGACTCCAACGACCCCCCGAAGACCTGATCCATCCCCCACACCCCCACCCCTCGACCCCTGCCTCCCCCCAGGCAGGGGTCGCTGGGGTCGGCGGCTTGTGTAACACGCTGTTCGTAGGACTACTCGCCCTATTGGAACGACCGGATAGTGCTACGAACGACGTGTTACAGCCCAGCCGCACCCGCCTCGGGCCACCGGTGTTGAATAGCGGGGTGGCAAATTCCGCTCAGTGGCTCCAGGGAGCCCGTCCCCGCACCCTCCCCGCGGCGCTCGCGCCGGTCATCGCCGGCACAGGGGTGGCTGCGTACGCCGGTGGGTTGGTCTGGTGGAAGGCGCTGCTCGCCCTCGTGGTGGCGCTGGCGCTGCAGGTGGCGGTCAACTACGCCAACGACTACTCCGACGGGATCCGGGGGACCGACGACGAGCGCGTGGGTCCGCTGCGGCTGACCGGCTCCGGCCTCGCGACGCCGTCCGCGGTCAAGCGCGCCGCGTTCATCGCCTTCGGGATCGCCGCGGTCGCGGGCCTGGTGCTCGCGCTGACCTCGGCATGGTGGCTGATCCTCGTGGGCCTGGTCTGCATGATCGCCGCCTGGTACTACACCGGCGGCTCGCGCCCCTACGGCTACGCCGGCCTCGGCGAGGTCATGGTCTTCGTCTTCTTCGGGCTCGTTGCGGTCATCGGCACGACGTACGTCCAGACCCAGTCCTGGGAGTGGGGCGCGCTATGGGCCGGTGTCGGGATCGGTGCGATCACCTCCGCGCTCCTCGTCGCCAACAACCTCCGCGACATCCCCGGAGACACCGAGTCGGGGAAGATCACCCTCGCCGTACGCCTCGGCGACGCGCGCACCCGCTGGCTCTACGTCGCCCTCGTGGCCGTCGCCGCCGTCTCCGTCGTGCTCGTCGCCCTGGCGACGTCCTGGTGGGCGCTGCTCGGCCTCGGGTTCATCGCCGTCGCCGCTCAGGGCGTCCGCACCATCCTCGACCGCGCCAACCTCGGCCCGCGCCTGATCCCCGTCCTCCAGCAGACCGGTTTGGCCACGCTGGTGTGGGGGCTGCTGGTCGGCGTACCTCTGATGTTCGTCTGAGCCGCGCGATCAAGCAGCCCTCGAGCGACATACGCGGAACCGTTCCAGGTCCGAGATGTCGGTGCCGAAGGCTCGGCAGGTGGTTAGGTACTCCCGCTTCAGGCGGTCCTTGAGGTAGTCGTGCTGCCGGCCGAAGAGCTCGGCCCATTCGACCCGTGACATGCCGAGATGGAAGCCGTGGGCCCAGTCCTGTCGGGTCTTCTCCTCGGCGAGGATGTCGTCGACCGACCGGAGCGCCAGGCCGCCATCGGCGGTGGGGACATACTTGCTCCGGCCGTCGAACTCGAAGATGTGACGGCCGACCCGGAGATCGAATCGAGCAGTACGTACGCCGTCCGTGATCTCGAACTGGGTCTCGATGCCCGTCAGCCCCAGTTCTTCGAGTACGTCCCGGGTGAGCGACTCCCCAACCGACTCAGCTCCCGCGTATGAGAGCTCGATGGCCTCGCGCGCGAGACGGCGGTTGGGCCAATGTCTCATGTGTTCGAGGACCTCCCAGAGCTCGTCGACGGATACGCCCATCCGCCGGGCGGAGTCGACGGCGACGACCCCGTACGGCCGACCGTGCTCGCGAGCGATGTCGATCGCCGTCCGGGCAGGACCGAGCACGTCGAACCCGTTCACCTGCACGACCTGATCCTCGGAGTAGGGCGCGAGATGGTGCTTCACGCCCCACTTGTTGTGGCTGCCGACCACAGGCTTCCGCGTGACGTGGGTCTGGGCCTTCACGGGTAGGAGGATGCCCATCTCGAGCTCGAGGGCCGCCGTCTCATGGCTTCGTACGAACGGAACCGTGATGGCCGCGCAGGCTGCTCGATCGCGAAGGCGCCGCCTGTCTGTGGGCAAGGTGATGCTCTCGACGTAGGTGCGTTCGGCGTAGACGCCGCGGCGAACAGCCGTCCACGTGCCGCTCTCGAGGAGGCGATAGATCGTGTCGAGATCGAGGCCCGATGAGATTGCCTGGCTGCGAGTGATGAGGCCGTGGTTGGCCGCCATGATCGCTTGGGTACGTCGGTTCATGGCACCCAGCCTGTGGCCCGCCTCCGACACTCGCCGGCGCTCAGCGGCGCGCTGTGGATAACCCTGACACGAGGTGAGCCTGTGGAGAGGGAGTGGCCCGTGGTGGCGCGCCGGGCACGTGTAACACGTCGTTCGTAGGACTATCCGGTCGTTCTAATAGGGCGAGTAGTCCTACGAACGACGTGTTACACCGAACCGGTCCAGCCCCCTCCAGAGCGGCTACGCCGGCGCGGGGACGGGCTGGGCCCGCCGGGCGAGGTAGCGCTCGGCGGCGCGGGCGGAGGGGTGGACGCCGATCGCGGCGATGACGATGATGCCCGCGATGATGGCCCAGCCGAGGTGGCCGAGCTCCATGGCGAGGAAGGTGTACGCCGCGGGGGCCCAGACGGTGCCTAGGGTGTAGCCGACCTGAGCGGCACCCTGGTAGTCGCCACGGTGCTCCGGATCGGAGAGGTCGGCGACCAGGCCCCACTCGCCGGCGGACTGGAAGAGCTCGGCGCCGGTGACGGTCACGTGGCCGATCCAGACGAGGGCGATCGTGATCAGGCCGACGGTGTCGTGGGTGACCGCGATGATCGCGCAGGAGGCCAGGAAGCAGAGTGCGCCGCGGCGCTGGGCCTTGAGGGAGGTCGTCACGTCGGTGACGCCACGGGCGGCGATGACCTGCAGCCCGACGGCCATGACGGTGTTGGTGCCGAACAGCCACGCCAGCAGCACCCGCGGGGCGTCGGTCTCCTGGACCAGCCAGAGCGGGATGACGACGTTGAGCAGGACCTGATGGGTGCCGAGCACGCCGTCGAAGAAGGTGGTCGCGAGGAACGCGCGGTTGCGCAGGGCACCGAGGCGGTCGCGTACGTCCTTCTTCAGGTCGCCGGGCGAGGCAGCGGTGGCGAGGCGGGGGAGGCGCGAGATCCAGTAGGCGTTGACCAGCAGCACCACCGCAGTCATCAGTGGGACGGCCTTGATCAGGGTGTTGGAGTCCGCGGCCAGGGCGAGACCGCTGGCCAGGGCGCCGAGCGTGTAGCCCACGTTGCGGGCGGCGCGCATGTACGCGAACCCGCGCACCCGGGTCGCCGCTGGGAAGACCGAGATCCGGTAGGCGTCGCGACCCGACCGCTGCCAGGAGGAGGCGAGCGCGAGGAGTACCTCGACGGCGACGTACGCGGCGAAGTTGCCGACCAGGACCCAGGCACCGAACAGCAGCGCCTGGAGGACGGCACCGGCGATCCAGCTGAATCGGGTGCCGAGACGGTCCGCGAGTCGGCCCAGGGGGACGGCGAACAAGAAGGTTGCAGCGCCCGCGATCGTGAGACCGAGGCCGACCTGTGCGGCGGAGAGGCCGACGATCTGAGTGAAGAAGACCGCCGAGCCGGTGAGAAAGGTGCCTTCGGCGAAGGCCGACAACACCGACTGGTACGACATCGCCCGGATGAGCGGGTCGTCTGAGAGGACCTTGTCCCTCAACCGGATGAAGCGAGGGGACAAGACGACTCCAAACTATCTTGACATCGAGACAAGCGCAGTCTTGTCATCGCTGTGTCCGACGTCAAACAGTTATCTGTGCTGATCGGTCCCCAAACCGGGCAGCGAGAAAAAAGGAGTCCATCGCGCCGACGCCCGTGCGTCGGCGTAGGTTGCGGCCGAGGTCAGCGGGTGGAGCCCTCGATCGTGCCGATCACGCCGCCGAAGACGTCGGTGGTGACGCCCCAGATGCCGCCGGCGATTGCGGAGATCGTGCTGGTCAGCCCTTGCGGATCGGTGAACAGCCAGAACCCGACGAACAGGGCGCCGATGACGATGAAGATCTTCTTCTTGTCCATGTGAGCTCGTCCTCCCGAGAAATCCGATTGAATGTGGAGTGAATTCGCGAATCCGGACGCAAGCGCGCGAAACTCGCGAGGTTGCTCCGGGATATAGATTCCCCGAAGTTGGCCTCCACTCGCAAGGATACGGCGAAGGAGACCGCTGAGCGGGACAGTGTCGCATCCAGCGGTCCGGTGTGTGGCATGACGTCCCGGTGACGCGGTCCGCCGAGCGCTGGTACGCGCGCGTTGTGCCCGTGTCGTCAGGTGGAACGAGGTGCGCTAAGGCGGTCTGGCGACTACGCTCGTCTCACATGGCGGTGGCGTTTGTCCAGAATGCCGGTGCCCGGGAGTTTGCGTCAGCCCGCGGGAGGGGCAAGGCGCCTCCACCCACCGGTGCCGCATGGGGCTGCGCCGGGCGGGACAACCGAATACTTCCGGACGGATCCGGCAACCACACCTCACCTCGGGAAAGGGAGCAGAACAATGGCACCGCACCAGTTGATTCAAAGTACGACGCAAGCCGCCGAGTATGGCACCGGCGGCCTGGCCGAATGGATCACCGACAACATCATCACGCTGGTCGTCCTGATCTTGGGCGTCACGGTCCTGTGGGCTGCCCGCAGCGGCAACATCTCGAAGGCCGTCACGATCGTCGGTGGCCTGATCATCGGTCTCGGCGTCCTCGGCCTGGCCGTGGGCAACAACGCCACGGACCTGGGTCAGTGGATGGCTGGTCTCTTCAAGGGGTGAACCCGGTCCCGTTAGCTAACCCAGGGAGGGATCTCGGGGATGAGGCTGCCTGACGACGACGAGCTGTACGAGGTCGACCAGACCTATCTCGGCCCCCCTCGTCGCTACATCGGGGAGATGCGTTATCGCACCATCTTCCTCTTTCTGGTGATCGCACCATTGACGCTTGTGCTGCTGCGCAAGCTCGGCATGCCGGTGACGCTGCTCAGCATGGGGCTGTGGCTCATCGGCGCCTCCTACCTTTCGATGAAGGCCTCCGACTACATCAGCTCGGAGAGCTCGGCCGGTGCCTGGCTGATGACCTTCTGGCACGAGCTGACCGCGCCGCGCGTGGAGACCAGCGCCCAGTACGCAGGCGGCGCGGCTGTCGCCTTCCGACACGCCACGAGCCCCCGCGGGGGCTGGGCGAAGGCCATGCGACGGCCCGGCCGGCGGTTCGCGCAGCAGCCGGGTGCCACCCCCTCGCCGAGGGTGCTGCAGGCGACGGTCGTCACCTCGACGCCGAGCGCCCCGAGCCAGCCGGTACGCGGCAAGGCCGCCCCCGTGCGACCCGTGATCGAGGCGAAGGTCGTCGAGGAGCCGCTCCCGGCCCACCTCTCGGTCCAGCCCGAGGTGCGGCCGGCTCGACAGCAGCACGCCACCGGCGTACGTCCGGCGAAGGGTGGCTGGTCCAGCCGGCCCTCCTCCTCGCCGCGTGAGCCCCGCGACGTTCCGTGGAAGGGCGGTGCGCCGTGGCAGGCCCGGCAGGAGCCGGAGCAGCCCACTGCGTCTGCGCCCTCTGCTCCGGCTGCCGAGACCGCCGCGTCCGCTGCACCGCCGCCTCCGCCCCCAGCGCAGCCCACAGCCCAGCCCACAGCCCAGCCCACAGCCCAGCCCACAGCCCAGCCGGCACCGCCCACTGCGCCACCCCCACCACCTCCTCCGCCACCGCCTACGACGGCCCCAGCGGCCCAGCAGCCTGCCCCGAAGACCGAACCGAAGACCGAACCGAAGACCGAACCGAAGGCCGAACCGAAGCCTGCGCCGGAGCCCGCGCCCAAGGCCGCCCGGCTGCCGCTCTCGCATGCGGTGAGGCCGGCAGTGGTGATCGCACCGGAGCCAAAGTTCGACGACGACGTCGACGAATGGGACGACGCCGAGGGATGGGACGACTTCGAGGATGCGCCCTCGGGACGTACGCGTCCCAGGGACAATCAGGACGAGCGGGCGGTGCCTGACGGGCGCCCGCAGAGTGTGGACGACTACCGCAAGCGCCTCGACGGCGACGACGCACCCAACGACGGAGGAACCGCATGAGGCGGCCGCGAACGGAGCGGGCCTACGGGCCTGGCTTCGAGAAGCCCAAGCCGGGACGCAAGAGCGTCTTCGGCCGGGGCGGCGACGACTCGAAGGGCGTCCGTGAGCCCAGAGGCGACCAGTGGGCGCTGGAGGAGGTGCGCGGTCACCTGACCTTCACCAGCGACCGCATCATCGCCTGGTACCTCGCCGAGCCCCAGACCTGGTCGTTCCGCGCCCACTCCGATCTCGAGGCCCTGATCACCGACCAGGCGAGCCAGCTGGCCGACCTGGTCGGCAACACGGTCCACGGCCGGGTCACCACCCGCCCCTATCCCGTACGTCACTGGGCGCACGCCGCGTTCGCCAACGCTCCCGACCCGCAGCCCGGGTTCGAGGAGATGATGGCGCGCAACCAGGCCCACATGGCCGCCCACAGCCAGGCCGACAAGCTCGTCTACTACGGCGTCGACCTCGGCCGCCGCGACGCGACGGTGAGGACGCTGGCGAAGTTCTCCGCCGGCGCCGCCGAGCGTGAGATGGCCGCGATCAGCGAGCGCCTCGACACGGTCAACCGGGTGATGTCGCGTCCGGGCTTCTCCGCGCGTCCGGCTGTCGGTCACGACATGGAGTGGATGATCGCCCGTTCACTCTCCTTGGGCGCCAAGATCCCGGTGCCTGAGCCGGGCGAGGCACAGCAGAACTTCCTCGACACCGACGACATGGCCGAGTGGTTCGAGTCGGTCGCCTGGTCGGCCGAGCCGCTGGCCCCGACCGTGCAGGTCACCAGCAGCATCGGCGGCCGCCAGGAGACCAGCCACGTGTGCGTGCTGACGGTCTCCCGGATCGGCGACATCGAGGTCCCGGAGACCCACGCGCCGTGGATGGCGAAGACCGACGCGCTCGGCTTCCCGGTGGAGTGGTCGTTCCGGGTCGAGCCCCGCTCGCCGGAGGACGTCTCCCGCGAGATGGCGTCCCTGACCCGCCGCATCGACGGCCAGGTGAGCCACTGGTCCGAGGACCACGGCAAGCGGCCTCCCAAGCAGCTCTCCCGCCAGGCCGGCCGAGCAGCCGACGTCGAGGACGAGATGCGCTCGGAGTTCACGGGTCTGTCCACGCGCACCAGAGGCTGGTACCGGATCGCGGTCACCGGCCGCAGCGAGGCGGAGGCGCTCGACAAGGCGCAGAAGGTCGTCGACCTCTACCGGCCGCAGATCAAGATCACCCGCCAGCTGGGGCAGTATCACCTGGCTCGCGAGTTCGTCCCGGGCGAGCCGCTCGCGTCGACTGCGCATGCCCGGAAGTTCCCGGTGCTCAAGGTCGCCGCCGGACTGCCGGCGGTCACCGCCGAGGTCGGCGACAAGCGCGGCTTCTACCTCGGCGAGACCTCCGCGATGGCGTCCCGGGCCGTGCTGATGGACCCGTGGTACCTCACCGAGGTCATGGAGCAGGCCGGCCTGATCCCGCTCGTCGGCACGCCCGGTTCCGGAAAGTCGACCCTGATGGGCGTCGTCATCTACATGTCGATCCTGTCCGGCATCCACGGCGTCGCCATGGACCCGGCCGGACGACTGCAGCGGCTGATGACGCTGCCCGAGATCGGTGGCGGCCCCTTCCCGGCGGGAGGACACAGCAACGGCCGGCAGGTGCCCGCCCGCGCCCGCAGCGTGGACGTCCTGGGCGGCCGCCCGGGAAGCCTGTCGCCGTACGCCGTCGTCCCCGACCCCAACCCGGAGCTGATCCGGGCCGAGGCGATGTCGGACCACGAGTTCGCCGAGCGGCTCCACCGGGAGCGGTCGGCCGCCGTACAGCAGCGCCGCGACCTGACCGTCTCGGTGCTCCGTGCCTGCCTCCCGGTCGGACTGGCCAACAACGAGGAGGTGCTCAAGCGCATCCGCGCCCGCGTGATGGAGGCGCAGGCCGACCGCGGCGCCGACACCTCGACGATCGTGAAGATGCTCTTCGAGGGCGACGGCGGCGACCACGAGATCGGCCGCGAGCTCGCCGCTGCCCGCGAGCGCGAGCTCGGCCGCCTCTTCTTCGGCAACGACTTCCTCCAGTCCGACGAGGAGCTGAAGGGCACGCCGTTCACCTTCTACAACCTCAAGGGGCTCACCACCCCGCCCGAGCACGTACCGCGCGAGGAGTGGAGCGCCGAGGAGCAGATGGCGCGCCCGATCATGACCCTCGCTGCCTGGTCGGCGCTGCACCTGATCTACCGCAGCGACCCCAACGATCGAAAGCTGTTCGCGCTCGACGAGGCCCACGAGATCACCCAGGCCTCCGGCGGCACCGGTCGCGCCCTCGTCCACAAGCTCTCCAGCGACTCCCGCAAGAACAACTGTGCCGCGCTGGTCTCGACCCAGAACGCCTCCGCGATCCTGGGCTCCGACATCAACAACTTCGTCGGGGCGGCGTTCGTGGGACGTACGCAGGACGAGAGCGCCCAGCGCGACGCGCTCAAGCTGCTCGGCAAGCCCGAGGGGCTCGGCTACGAGTCGATCCTGGCGCGGCTCTCGCCGCGCACCAGGCGCGGCGACGAGCAGCTCGGCTACCGCGAGTTCATCTACCGCGACGGCCTCGGCGGCGACACCGGTCACGGCGGCATGGAGATCATCAAGGTCACCCTCAACCACCACCCGGGTCTGCAGGAGGCGCTCAACACCACCGCCGACCCCACCCGCCGCGTGAGCCGGGCCATCGGCGGCGACCCGACCGATCTTCCCAAGAGCGAGATTTCCGGGGATGGGAACGGCTGATGCCGCCGCGCCCCCCTCACCACAGGACACCCCTGCGCCGTAGGGCGGCTGCCCTCGTCGTACTCGTGGTCGCTCTTCTGTCCGTCGCCGGACCGGCGGCGGCAGCGGGGCCGAAGGGGATCGACATCCCGATCCCGTTCGATCCGACGGGTGGGCTCTCGGGCGTGAGCGATGCGTGCAACAACCTGGATGCGCCGATGCCGGCTTCTCCGTACGGGGACGGCAGTTTCATCGTGCGGATGACGGCGTTGGGTGCGGCGTCGAAGGCGGGTACGCAGCTGAACGACCCGGAGGAGATCGACGACGAGCTGGATCCGTTCCGTAACAAGGACGAGGTCTCGCTGGAGTCGGCGTATGGGACCACGCCGCAGTGGTGGACCTATGACAACGGGTGCACGGGGCAGTTCGTCGCGGGGGCGGGGACCTCGATCGGCAACATCATGTTGGAGATCTCGGGGATCCTGCCGAACTGGTCGCATGCGTTGCTGAACGCGGTGATCGGGGAGAACTCCTTCCTCAAGGCGCTGGACGACCCGATCGTGGCGGCCTCGGAGGCGGTCACCGATGGGGTGTGGGCGCCGTGGGTGAGCGTGGTGTTGTTGCTGGTGGCGGCGACGGTGATGATCCGGGCGCGTGATGGCCGGTTCGCGCGGGCGGTCACGGCGGCGGGTTGGGCGCTGGGTGTGTTGGTGGTGACCTCGTGGCTGATCCAGTATCCGGTGGAGTCGACCAAGCTGGTCGATGAGGGGGTTCGGTCGGCGACGGGGATGATCGCGACCGGGTTCAACGACGGCCGGACGGTGCCCGGCGTCAACGACGACAAGTTCGGTGAGACCGATGCGGTCAAGGCCGTGGACGGTCAGATGGATGAGGTGGTGCGTTCGACGCAGTACCGCACCTGGCTGGCCGGGGCGTTCGGTGATCCGGACTCGGCCACCGCTAAGACGTACGGGCCGCGGGTGTTCCGGTCCACGCACTTCTCCTGGCAGGAGTACGACACCTACCGCAAGGACCCCAACGGCGATGGCAAGAAGGTCCTGGAGGCCAAGCAGGACGCGTTCAAGGAGCACGCCGAGGCGGTCAAGAAGTCCGATCCGGTCGCCTATGAGTACTTCAAGGGTGAGCACTGGTCCCAGCGGGCGACCACGGCGCTGGTGAACCTGGTCGTGGTCGTGGTGGTGTGTGGCTTCCTGCTGGTGGCCGGGTTGGCGATCCTGTTGTCGTTCGCGTTGATCCGGTTGATCGTGCCGTTCGCGCCGGCGGCGGGGGTGCTGTTCATGCTGGACCACACTCGGGACGCCGCGGTGGCGATGTTGAAGCGGGTGGTGGGTCCGTTGGTGATGGGCCCGATCTACTTCCTGGTCGCGTTGTTGCTGCTGCGGCTGGACTCGGCGATCTTGGGTTCGACGATGTGGTTCGTGCTGCAGCTGGCATTGATCACGGTGCTGACCGTGCTGGCCTGGCGCCTGACCCGGCCCGCCGCCTACGGCATCCCGCTGCCGGGCATGGGCCGGCTCACCTCGATGCTCTCCTCGTACGTCGGCACCCGGACGGGCGCCGAGGCCGGGGTCCGCGACGCGGCCGCCGACCGGCCGCCCGTCCCGGGCGGTGGCCCGGCGGGCACCGGATCGGTCTCGAGCCCTGGCGGCGTCTACATGCCCGGACACGAGCTGACCGGCAGCCGACCGACGATGGTCGCCGAGCAGGTGCCCAACCAGGCTCCGGTGACGGCTGCCGGAGCGCTGGGTGCCGGGGCGAGCGCGAGCAGCACACCGACGTACGCCCTGGGCTCCTCGATGAGTGGTGAGGAAGGTGAGCGGGTGGCCGGACAGTGGTTCGACTCGCGCTCTGTCGAGCGCGACGAGCCGTCCATCCGCGACGAGGCCCGCCCAGGGTTCGCCGCCGGGCAGGTCTACAACAACGACCGCCCCGAGGCGCCGAGCCCGGTCGACTACACCGCAGGCGCCTACGCCGACCGCGAGCCGGAGCCGCCGCGACAGTCGCCGGTGGCGGAGGCCAACGTGGACTACGACGCCGACGGCAACGCGGTCTTCGTCATCTACTCACCGAACGGGAACCGCTCGGTGCCCGTCGACAACGGTCCAGGCCGGTCTGAGGGCTGGTCTGAAGGAGGAGCCCGGTAGTGCGGTCGACAACGACGCGTGGTGTGCTGTGGGAGGTCATCGCGCCGGTGCTGAGGTGGCCCATGAGGTCGCCGTTCCGGTTCTTCTCGGTGGTTGTCGGCATCGTCTTCGTCATCTGGCTCATCGCCCAGTGGAGCGACGCTCCAGACGCCGAGCCGGCCGCGCAGCCCGAGCGGGGTTCCGCGTCCGCACAGCAGAGCGCCTCGGCGAGTGGCTCGCCGGCACCCGTCCCGGACCCGACACCCTTGGCGGTCAAGTTCGTCACCGCCTGGGCCCGCCCCGACCTGACCACCGACGAGTGGTGGGCCGGGATCAACGCCGCCCGCCCCGACGAGTCGCTGGCCCAGGCCCTGGGCACCACCGACCCGGCGACGGTGCCGGCGACCAAGGTGGTCGGTCCGGCGAAGGTGCTCGAGCAGACCGACGGGGAGGCACGCGTCGAGGTGACCACGGATGGTCCCAAGGTCGTCGTCTACCTGACGCTGGTCGACAACGTCTGGTACGTCTCCAACATCCTTCCGGAAGGCTAAGACCGTGTCTCTCGATACGAAGGCGCCGGCTGCGCGGCGCCCCAGGCCACTTCGTTCAGACCTGCGCCCGGCGGCGTTGTCGTCGGTCGACGGCCAATACCGGGCCGCCTCCCTCCTCCGCCTTGCCGGACACGCACTGGAACGCCGCTCGCTCGGCGTCGTATCGAGAGACACGGTCTGACATGCTCATCGCCAAGGCACGTCTGATCTGGGGGATCGTGGCCGGGGCGGCCACGCTCGTCCTGGTGGTCACGGGTGCCCTGGTGATCCTCATCGGCGGTCTGGCGAGCACCGAGCAGAGCAACCAGGACCAGGCCGAGTCGGGCTGTGTCGGTGGGACCAACGCGATCCAGGCCGGCAACCTCGGCCCGGACGGTGAGGTCCCCGAGGGCAGCATCGCCGGGTTCAACACCGAGCAGATCCAGAACGCCCGGACGATCGTGGCCGTCGGCAAGCAGTCCGGCGTGCCCGCCTACGGGTGGGTGATCGCGCTCGCGACCGCGATGCAGGAGAGCACCCTGCGCAACCTCAACTACGGCGACCGCGACTCGCAGGGTCTCTTCCAGCAGCGCCCGGTCTCCGGCTGGGGTTCGGTCGCCGACATCACGAACCCGGTCAAGTCCGCCCAGGCGTTCTACGGCGTCGCCTCCCACACCGGCAACACCGGCCTCCTCGACATCCCGGGCTGGCGCAAGATGCAGGTCACCGCGGCAGCGCAGGCGGTGCAGCGCTCGGCGTTCCCGCTGGCGTACGCCCAGCACGAGGACGAGGCCCGGGCTCTCGTCGCAGCGCTCGCCGACGGGGTCTCGGCCGCCGACCTGACGGCCACCGCGACGGACGTGGCCTGCACGATCGGCATGGCCGGGATCAGCACCAGCGTCGTACGTCCCATCCAGGCCGGGCTCGCGGTCGACAACGACAACTACGGCAACTCCGGCTCCAACTGGGCCAACATGCACACCGGCAACGACTACTCCTCGCCGTGCGGCACGCCGGTGCAGGCGGCGCACGGCGGCACCATCGTGCTCGAGTCGGGTGGCAGCTGGGGCTGGTCGGGACGCTGGCTGGTGAAGGTACAGACGGCGCCCGGCAACCTGACCACGTGGTACGGCCACATGCAGTCGCTCTCGGTGGCCGCGGGGCAGACGGTGAAGACCGGGCAGGTCATCGGGCAGGTCGGCAGCGAGGGCAACTCGACCGGCTGCCACCTCCACTTCGAGGTGCACCCGCACGGCGGCGGCTACCTGCAGGACCAGGTGGACCCGGCGGCCTGGCTGGACAAGAACATCGGCAAGACCCTCGAGACGACCAAGCAGGTCGGCGGGCTGCCCGGCGCGGGGCAGGTCGGCGCCTCCCCGGCCGCCGTCTCCGGCCCGCAGGTGCGCCTGGCGCAGGCCAACATCAAGGTCTCCATGTCCAGCTCGAGATACCGCTCCGACCTGGCCAAGGTCATGAAGCACGGACCTGACTTCGTCTCCCTGAACGAGGCCCAGTCACGGTCGGTCTCCGACCTCTCGGTGCGCGGCTACGGCACCTACCGCGCCTCGTCGGACGACTACGGCACCCGCAGCCAGGCCCTCAGCCCGGTCGTCATGTGGCGTACCGACCGCTGGGTGGCGGTCGACAAGGGCACCGTCCAGCTCACCAAGCCGGTCACCGGCGTCAAGAACGACAACAGGTACGCCACCTGGGTGGTCCTCGCCAGCAGCGACGGCTCCGGGCGGATCTCGGTGATCTCCACCCACACCATGACCTCGCCCGCCAAGAGTGCACAGGCGCGTAAGGACGAGGCCCAGCGCGGCTTCGCGAAGCTCGCCGGACTGGCCCAGGGGCTGCAGAAGTACGGCCCGGTCCTCGTCGCCGGCGACCTCAACTCGCCCTACCCGCGCAACGGCGGCGACGGGGATCCGTGGGGCCCGAAGCCGTTGATGACCAAGGCCGGGATGACCTCCTCCTTCGAGACCCTCGGCGCGCCCCCGCAGGGCTGGGCCACCCACGACGGCGGCGGCACCATCGACTGGCTCCTCGGCTCGAGTTCCACCGCCACCCCCACCCGCCACGCCACGTTCAAGCTGGACTCCGACCACCACGGCCTGGTGGGGGACTTCAACATCCGCGGCCAGTAGCGCGCGTCGGCGGTTGTGTTGGTTTCGACACGCTCGCTGGCGCTCGCGGCTCAACCAGCGGGGCGCGTCGGTCGAGCCGCCGGAGCCGCTAGGCGCAGGCGTGTCGAGACCAACACGGTCGTACGCCCGGCGACTGGCCGCCGTTGGCATGGGACTAGCGTTGGGGCCATGGACGACGCGGTGGAACGGGCTGAGAGCACCGTCGCCGCGATGGCCGAGTGGCTCGCCGGAGGCGGGCCGGAGCACTGGGTCGTGGAGACCTCGGGGTCGACGGGCAAGCCCAAGCGGGTGATGCTCTCGCGGGAGGCCGTGAAGGCGTCGGCAGCGGCGTCGGCGCGACGCGTCGGGGCGAGCGGGCAGTGGCTGCTGACCCTGCCGGAGTCGTACGTCGCAGGGGCCAACGTGATCGCCCGCTCGCTGCTGGCAGGCCACGAGCCGGTGATCGCCGCCGCCCACGACTCCTTCGCCGAGGCCGCGGCGGCGATGGACGACGGGCCTCGGTTCGTCTCGATGGTGCCGACCCAGCTGCACCGGATCATCGAGTCGGGCGGTGAGGACCTCGCCGCGCTGGCCGGGTTCCACACGCTGCTGCTCGGCGGCGGCCCGATCGACCCGTCGCTGCGCGCCCGCGCCGAGAACGCCGGGGTCGACGTCGTCGCCACCTATGGCTCGGCCGAGACCTGCGGCGGGTGCGTCTACGACGCGATGCCGCTGGACGGGGTCGGGATCGCGATCGGCACCGACGGACGGGTCCGGATCAGCGGCCCGACGCTCTTCGACGGCTATCAGGACGACCCCGAGCAGACCGCGAACTCCCTGGTGGACGGCTGGTTCCTCACCTCCGACGCCGGCACCCTGGACGAGGACGGCCGGCTCCGGATCCTCGGTCGGATCGACGACATGGTGATCACCGGCGGCGTGAAGGTCCCGGCGGCGCTCGTCGCCAGACGGCTCCGCGAACACCCGGCCGTCGAGGCCGCGGAGGCCCTCGGCACCCCCGACGAGGAGTGGGGCCAGCGGCTGGTCGCCTTCGTCGTCGGTGACCTCGACGCCGCCGACGCCCGCGACTGGGTCGCGGCTGAGCATCCCCGCTCCTGGGCGCCGCGACAGGTCGTCGCTCTCGACGCGATCCCGCTCCTCAGCAACGGCAAGCCTGACCGGCAGGCCCTGCTCGCGCTGGCCACGACCGACGAGGCGGAGGCACGATGACCGAGGAGCCGCACGTCTTCGCCCTTCCGATGACGACTCGCTTCCGGGGGATCACCGAGCGCGAGGGCCTCGTCTTCGAGGGGGCCGGCGGGTGGGGCGAGTGGTCGCCGTTCCTCGACTACGACACCCCCGAGATCGAGCCCTGGCTGCGCTGCGCCGAGGAGGCGGCCGCGGGGGACTGGCCGACGCCCGTACGCGAGACCGTGCCCGTCAACGCCACCGTGCCGGCGGTAGGTCCGGAGCGCGCCCACGAGATCGTGACCCGCTCCGGCTGCACGACCGCGAAGGTCAAGGTCGCCGACCCGGGCCAGAGCCTGGCCGACGACATCGCCCGCGTCGAGGCGGTCCGGGACGCCCTCGGCCCGGCCGGCAAGGTGCGGATCGACGTCAACGGGCTCTGGACGGTCGACGAGGCGCTCGCCGCGATCGGGGTCCTGAACAGGGCCGCGGGCGGGCTCGAATACGTCGAGCAGCCCTGCCTCACGGTCGAGGAGCTCGCCGACGTACGCCGCAAGGTGGACGTCCCGATCGCCGCGGACGAGTCGATCCGGCGGGCAGCGGACCCCTATCGCGTACGCGACCTCGAGGCTGCCGACGTGGCGGTACTGAAGGTGCAGCCGCTGGGCGGCGTACGCGCCTGCCTGCGGATCGCCGAGGACATCGGGCTTCCGTGCGTCGTCTCCTCGGCGTTGGAGACCTCGGTCGGGATGGCCGCAGGGATCGCGCTCGCGGCGGCGCTGCCTGAGCTGCCCTACGCCTGTGGGCTGGGGACGGTCTCGATGTTCACCGAGGACATCGCCGCCACCCGGCTCCTTCCCTCCGGCGGGTTCCTGCCGGTGCTCCCGGTCTCGCCCGCGCCGGAGCGGCTGTTGCTCGAGCCAGCGCTGCACGCGAACGCGGAGCGTACGGAATCCTGGCGCAGGCGCCTCGCAGACGTGGTGGCATACCGGGAAACGCTGCGGTGACCTGGGCACTTTCCCGCCATGGCGGGGATCTGGGCGGTTCCCTCGGACCGGGTTGCGGCATTTTCCCGCCATGGCGGGAAAATGTCCCGGACCCTCACTCAACCGACGAAAGGCGCCGGCATGGCTACGGCTACTGAGCTTGCCCGGACGGTCGTCACCGCGCTCCTCGAGGCGCGGGTCACCGACATCGTCATCGCGCCCGGGTCGCGCAACGCACCGTTGTCGTTCGCCGTCCTCGACGCGTCGCGAGCGGGGCTGGTACGCCTGCACACCCGGATCGACGAGCGCTCCGCCGGCTTCTTCGCGCTCGGCCTGACCAAGGTCGGCTCGCGCGCGGCGGTGATGTGCACCTCCGGCACCGCGGTCGCCAACCTGCACCCGTCCGTGCTCGAGGCCGCTCACGCCGGAGCGCCCCTGGCCGTCGTCACCGCCGACCGGCCGGCGCGGCTCCGCGAGACCGGCGCCAACCAGGTCACCGACCAGGTCGGCATCTTCGGCCGGCTGGTGGAGACCCTCGACCTGGCCGAGGCGCCCGACGAGAACGACATCGACGCGCTCGACTCCGCACGCGGCCCCGTCCACTGGAACCTCCAGCTCGACGACCCGCTGGCCCCGCCCGACCGGTGGCAGCCGACAAAGATCGAGGCCCGTCCGGTGCCGGTACGTCCGGAGCTGATGATCCACGAGTCGATCCCGACCGGCCCCGGCACGCCGCGCACGGTCGTCGTCGCCGGTGACGACGCCGGCCCGCCCTCCCGGATCCTCGCCCAGGACGGCGGCTGGCCGCTGTTCGCCGAGCCCTCCTCGGGCGCGCGGACCGGAGACAACGCGCTGCGCTCCTACCGGCTGCTGCTCGAGTCACCGCTCGCCGACCGGATCGAAAGGGTCGTCGTCTACGGCCACCCGACCCTCTCCCGGCCGGTCACCAACCTGCTCGCCCGCGCCGACATCGAGGTCATCGCGGCCCCGGTCGCGGGGGTCTGGCCCGCGCGCCCGTTCCGGGTCGACCGCACGATCCGTACGCGGCTCCACGTCGAGGGCGAGCCCGACCCAGCGTGGCTGGAAGAGTGGCGCGACGCCGACCGCACGATCAGCCGCCAGCTGGATCGGCTCCTCCACGAGAAGCAGGACATGACGGCGTACGACGTCGCCGGTGGTGTCGCCCGCGCCCTGCCAGACGGCGGGCTGCTGATGCTCGGCCCCTCCAATCCCGTACGCGACCTGGACCTGATGATGCGGCCCAACCGCGTCGGCGGGCGACGGAAGGTGATCGCCAACCGCGGCCTGGCCGGCATCGACGGCATCGTCTCCACCGCGATCGGTGCCGCCGTTGGCCGAACGTCATCGACGCGCGCGCTCGCGCTGATGGGCGACGTGACCTTCCTGCACGACGCCGGCGGCCTCCTCCTCGGTCCCGAGGAGGTCCGCCCAGACCTCACCATCGTCGTCGCCAACGACGACGGCGGCTCGATCTTCGCCTCTCTCGAGCAGGGCGCCGACGACTACGCCGACAGCTTCGAGCGCCTCTTCGGCACCCCGCACGGGACCTCCCTCGAAGCCCTCTGCGCCGCCCACCGCATCCCGCACCTCGCGGTCACCTCCGTGCCCGAGCTCGAGGCCGCCCTCGCCTCACCCAACGGCGGCATCGAGGTCGTCGAGGCCGTGGTCTCCCGCGCCGACCGCCGAGAGCTCGACCTCGCCATCCGCGCCCTCGCTCGTTCCTGACATGGCACAGTGACCTCGTGACAGAACAGCCGCAGTGGCCGGGCGTGGTGCCCTACGTCGAGTACTACACCGGCACGAAGCGCATCCTGGTGCTGCACCTGACCAGCGGAAACGTGATGTTGGCCAACAATCCCGGCAAGCTCCCGCCGATCGCGAGCATCGACGGGCGGCAGTACGTCGTCTACTGGGGCACGGTCTCCTTCGAGATCCCGGCCGAGCGCGCCTGTCACGTCAGCGTCCACGTCGAGGGCGACTACATCCAGCAGGCCGCCACCATCCTGCTCGCCCCCGGCGCCGAGCAGGTGCAGCTGACGTACGCCACCCACTACACTTCCGGCGTCGGTTCCCTGACGCTCTCCTGAGGTCCGATCACCCTGGGGACGTCGCCGGGCCGGCACTCGAGTACGTCGCAGATCGCGGTGGTCGTCTGTCATACGGTGAGATCCACCTCCTTCTGGAGATGCGCCGCGCGGATCAGGATGCGGCGAAGGTGATCACGCCGAGCCCGACGCAACGAACCCTTGTGACGTGGGGCAGGTCGCTGGTCCGACCTGGCCTACGCCAGTTGGCGCCAGCTCGTGATTGCCTTCACAAGATGGCGCCAACTGCCGTAGGCGGGCCAGGCGGGAGCCTCACGGCCGCCAGTAGGGATCCCGGCCGATGAAGCCGAGGAGCTGCTCCTGGGGCGTGGCGTCGGGACCGACCTCGACCCGCGGGCCGAACTGGCCGGAGGCGCGCATGGCGTCCTCCATCGCGGCCGCGCCCGCGAGCATCGCCGCGGCACGCTCGGTACCGAGGTCGTAGTCGCGACCGAGGGCGCGGGACAGGTCCCAGGAGTGCATCCAGATGTCGGGCGTGTAGATCTCCGAGAGCGCAACGTCGAGCGGCTTGTCGCCCATGTGGGGGTTGGAGACCATCCGGTCGGCGGGGTCGTCGAAGAGCCCCTGGACGTCGGCGGTGTGGGTCTTCCAGGCGGCGACCGGGTCGGCGGCGACGTCGAGCGGCGCCAGATCCACGCCGGCCGATCCCTGCAGGAACCCTCGCGACCACTCGATCAGATGCGAGACCACGTCCAGCGCGGTCCACGCCGCCACCGGGCTGGGGCGAGCCCAGTCGTCGTCGGCGGCGGAGCCGACGATCTCGGCGAACCGGGCCGCGTCGTACGCGTGCTGTTCGCTCATGCTCAGACCGGCGGCGTTCACGAGAGCTCCGCGAGGAGCTCGTCGAGCTGCTCGTAGCCCTGGAGGACGCCCTTCTCCATGCCGCTGGCCATGATCGCGGCCTGGGTCTCGAAGGACTCCACGACACTGAGGCCGGTCAGCCGGGTGCGACCGCCGGGGAGCGGCTCGAGGGTGAGGAACTCCAGCGAGGCGCCGTCGGGTGCGCCGCGCCAGGTGAAGGTCTGCACGATGCGCTCGTTCTCGCGCACCTCGTGGAAGCTTCCGAAGAACTGGGTGAACTCGTCACCGTCGCGCTCGGCGGAGTAGGCCCAGGAACCACCGGTGCGGAAGTCCCACTCGGTGATGTTCATCCCGACGTCGCGCGGGCCGAGCCACTTGGCGTACAGCTCCTTCTCGGCGTGGGCGCGGAAGACGAGCTCCGGGGGAGCGTCGAACTCGCGGACGATGGTGATCGTCGGGGTCTCCTTGGAGGCCTCGATCGTGGTCTCGTGCTTCGTGGTGGTCATGATGCGTCCTCTGCTCGTGATGATTCTCGTGATGGAGTGCTTTCCTGCATCTCGGCGAGGAGTGCGTCCAAGCGCTGGTAACGCTCCTCGGCCTGCTGCTGATATCTCTCGATCCACTTGGTCATGAGGTCGAACACCTCCGCTTCGAGGCGAACGGGCGCGCGGCGCGACTCCCGGCTCACCAGGCCGGCGTCCTCGAGCACCTTGAGGTGCTTGGAGACCGCCTGGAGGCTGACGTCGTAGGGCGCCGCCAGCTCGCCGACGGTCGCGTCGGCCGACGAGAGCCGGGCGACCAGGTCGCGCCGGGTCGGGTCCGCCAGTGCCGCAAAGACTCGGGAGAGTCTGTCCTCGCTCATCCGTTACTCCTCAACCATTTGGTTGATAACAACGCTAAGTCGCTCCGACAGATCTTGTCAACCATTTGGTTGAGTAACTTGCTTACCGGAAAACATTCCCCCGGGGACATCGATTGCGGCACGATGTTGCCCAGTCACGACGCTTTCTCAGTGCACGTCTCCTCCTCGGGAAAGGCAGCCCCATGAGTCCTTCGCGCCGCAGATCCATGAGAGTGACCGCGTTCACCGCCGGTCTCCTCCTCGCCATCTCCCTCTCCCCGACCCCGTCCGCCGGCGCCGCCGAGAAGGACGACCGCCATCTCACCCAGAAGGCGAGGTCCCACGGCGTCACGTCGGAGCACGGCGCGTACGTCGGCTGGTCGACGCCCGGGTCGAAGGCCACGGGCGGCACCGCCAACGACACCCCGATCACCGCTCAGGCGACCGTGAGCGGCATCGACGTCTCCGGCCACCAGGGCAACGTCGACTGGGCCTACTGGTGGGGTCAGGGGAAGCGGTTCGCCTACATCAAGGCGACCGAGGGCACCTACTACCGCAACAGCACCTACTTCCCGCAGCAGTACAACGGCTCCTACAACCAGGGCTTCATCCGCGGCGCCTACCACTTCGCCAACCCGTCCGACTCGGGCGGCGCGGCGCAGGCCGACTACTTCGTCAACAACGGCGGCGGCTGGTCGGCCGACGGCAAGACGCTCCCGGGCGTGCTCGACATCGAGTACAACCCGTACTCAGGCGGCACCTGCTACGGCCTCTCCCAGGCCTCGATGCGCTCGTGGATCGCGGCGTTCCTGGACCGCTACCGCGCCCGCACCGGCCGCGACGCGGTCATCTACACGACCACCGACTGGTGGACGACCTGCACCGGCAACACCTCGCAGTTCGCGAGCGCCCACCCGCTGTGGATCGCGCGCTACGCCAGCTCGCCGGGCACCCTGCCCGCAGGCTGGGGCTACTACACCTTCTGGCAGTACACCTCGTCACCGTTGGACCAGAACACGTTCAACGGCGCGTACGACCGCCTGCAGGCGCTCGCCCGAGGCTGATCCTCCGGGCGCCGATCCGGGGTGGACCCCCGGTCCTCACAGACCCAGCTGGGTCTTCCAAGAGCCGAGGCCCGGGGTCCACTCGAAGACGCGACGCTCCTTGATCAGCCCGACCGCGAGGAACGGGTCGTCGTCCAGGGCCTTCTCGACCGCGTCGACCTCGCCCTCGAAGACGAGCAGGCCGGAGCCGTCGGAGGTGGGGCCGGAGAGCCGAAGCCCGGGCTGGCTCGCCAGGAACTCCCGGTGGGCGCCGAGGTGCTCGGCGCGTACGTCGGGGAGGTCGTTGTAGGCGTACAGAACCGCGACGATGGCCATCAGAGGTCAGCCCCGTCCGCGAGACGTACGTAGCCGCGCTCGGCCGGGATCAGGTTGCCGGCCTGGGTGTCGAAGACCCCGGAGCCGAACTCGGAGTAGACCCGGTCGTGGATGGCGACGGTCTTGGAGGCGCCGACGGAGCGGGCGAAGTCGATCAGCTCGGCCGAGCGAGCCCACGGCGCGGAGACCGGCAGGAAGAGTACGTCCACGGCCTGGCCGGGCCCGTCGAGCGCGTCGCCCGGGTGGAAGATCTTCGTGTCGCCGGCCTGGATCAGGTAGCCCGAGTTGTCGAAGTGGGGAAGGTCGGCGTGGATGACCGCGTGCTTCTCGTTGATCGCGGTGACCGGGAGCCCGGCGTCGAACGACTCGCCCGGCTTCACCACCGTGGTCCGCTCGTGGACCGCGGGAGCGCCCTTCTGGATCTGCGCCGCGACCGCGCCGATGGTGTAGACCGGCGCGTCGCTGCCCTCCAGGAGGGCAGGGTTGTAGTGGTCGGGGTGCTCGTGGGTGATCAGCACCGCCGTCGCGCCGTCCAGCGCCTCGGGTTCGGCGAACACGCCCGGGTCGACGACCACCACCGCCCCGTCGTGCTCGATCCGGACACAGGCATGGCCGAACTTCGTGATCCTCATGCCGCCGAATCTATCGCGGGTGGGTCAGACGTCGGAGCGGACCATGTTGGCGAGCCACAGGCCGAGGAAGAACGGAAGGAGTACGCCCCAGCCCATCTGCACCGCGGAGTCCTCCGGCAGCGCGACCACGCCGATCATCGCGATGGCACTCGGCAGCGCTCCCGACACGATGGCGATGCTCGTCTCGACCGCGGGATGGTTGCTCCGGGAGTAGGCGAGGTAGAGGGCCATCGCCGCGGCCGCCACGGCGAAGAGGATCGTCAGCACGGCTGCGATGACCAGCAGCTTGTAGGCGCCCGGGGCGTCGTCGGGACGGTCGCTCAACCACGCGATCGCCGACCAGAAGCCGTAGCTGTCGCCGTCCTCGCCGTCGTCGTGGACGATCCGGTACGCAGGCACCGAGATCATCGCGACGATCAGGAACGGGATCGTGAGCAGCTGTGTCCGCGCCAACCGGTCGGCGTTCTCCTCTCCTTCGCGCAGGGCTGTGCGGATGAGGCCGTCCGAGTTCTCCATGAACGGAGGTTAAGCCGAGATCGGTGGATCAGGGCTAAGACAGGGCGTCCCGAATGGGGACGAACTTGGCCTGGGTCTCGGCCAGCTCGGTCTCCGGGTCGGAGCTCGCCACGATGCCGCAGCCGGCGAAGAGGCGGGCGGTGCGGTCGTCGATCATCTCGGCCGTACGCAGCGCGATGCCCCACTCGCCATCGCCGGTGGCGTCCATCCAGCCGACCGGGCCGGCGTAGCGGGCGCGCTCCATCGACTCGATCTCGGCGATGAGCTCGACGGCGTCCTCGCGCGGGGTGCCGCCGACCGCGGCAGAGGGGTGCAGCGCGGCGGCCAGAGCGAGCGAGCTCACCCCGTCGCTGGCGACGCCGGTGATGTCGGTGGCCAGGTGCATCACGTTGGGGAGCTTGAGCACGAAGGGCGCGTCGGGCACGTTCATCGAGGAGCAGTGCGGCTCGAGGGCGTCGGCGACCGACCTGGCGGCGTACTCGTGCTCCTCGAGGTTCTTCGAGGACTCGGCGAGCGATGCGGCGAGGGCGTGGTCGAGGTTCTCCTCGCCGGTGGGCCAGATCGTGCCCGCGAGCACGCGGGAGGTGACCAGGCCGCGCTCGCGGCGTACGAGCAGCTCGGGGGTCGCACCGAAGAGGTCGTCGACGTGGAACGTCCAGCAGGTCGGGTACGCAGCGGCCAACCGCCGCAGCACGGCACGGATGTCGATCGGGGCGCTGGCCGCGGCCAGCAGGTCGCGGGCCAGGACGACCTTGTCCAGGTCACCGTCCTGGAGCCGGGCGACGGCGTCGGCGACGATCCGCATCCAGTGCTCGCCGTCGACGTACGCATCGGCGAAGACGACGTCGCGCGGCGCCTCCGGCTCCGGCATCGGAGCCAGCGGAGGAGGGGGTGAGGCGGCCGGACCGACGGTGGTCACCCAGGCGACGTCGCCGCGCTTCCCGACGATGACCGCGGGCACCTTGAGCACGGAGAATCCCGGCAGGTCCGAGAAGGCGAAGGAGCCGAAGCCGACCAGGCCGGTGCCGGGCTCGCGCACGGGATCGGCGACCGTCGAGACCGCGGCCAGCTCCTCGAACCACTTGGCCGCGTGCGCGAACCGCTCCGGTCCGGACGTACGGATCTCGGCGGCGGTGCCCCAGCCGACCAGGCCTTCGCCGTGGCGGACCCAGGACAGAACGCGCCTGCGGGCGGGCAGCAGCGCGAGCAGGTCGTCGAGCGTCTCCGACCCGGCATCGAGTGCCACGGTGGTGGCTACCAGGGACCGCTGCTCAGACTCATCCACACCCCCAGCGTATCGGCGTGGTGTCGGCGACGACGAGTCGAAGTGATGTATGGCATCCGCCCCATTTGTCACTCATCACCATGTGGGTTGTAGCGTGCGCTTGCGTGAGTACCAACAAAGAGCAGTCGTTCATCGCAGAGAACGGCATCACCCTCGGCATCATCGCCTTGGCCCTCTTCGTCGTGCTGGGCGTTGGCCTGCCACGGTGGGTTGGCGACTCCGAATCGCACTCGGGCGTGAAGATCACGCTTCCGGAGACTCTGTCGGGCGGCTACAAGCCGGCCGACGAGAAGTCCTCCTACGACCTCGACGTGATCAAGAAGCAGGGCGCGTCCGAGGAGCAGCTGGACCTGTTCATCAAGCAGAACGCCGCCAGCTCGAAGACGGAGGACCGCAACGTGTCAGACGCCCTCGGGTTCTCGATGGCCTCGCGCACCTACATCACCAAGGACATGAAGAAGTCCGTGATGATCCGCGCCTTCGCCGGTGACGGCAGCGCCTACTACGGCGGTGGCGAGGTCTCCAAGGTGCGCGACAACGTCTGCTACTCCAGCGCCGACCAGTCGACCGGTCAGACCCAGGCGACCTGCTCGCACGCGTCCAACGACCTGACCGTCCAGGCGACCGCTGCCTCGACGAAGGACGCGGCGAAGTACGCCGACGAGATCTTCGAGAAGCTCGCCTGAGTTCGGTCCCGGACACCGACCCGAGACAGAATCAGCCCGTGACCCGAGCAGATCTGGACAAGCAGCCCGGCGAGGTCCGTCGGATGTTCGACGCCGTGGCCAAGCGCTACGACGTGACCAACGACGTGCTCTCGCTCGGCCAGGACCGACGCTGGCGACGCGAGGTCATCAAGGCCGTCGACCCGAGGCCCGGCGAGCTCGTGCTCGATCTCGCCGCCGGCACCGGCACCTCGTCCCAGCCGTTCCTGGACGCGGGCGCCTCCGTGGTACCGACGGACTTCTCGATCGGGATGCTCCAGGTCGGCAAGAAGGCCAAGCCCCACCTGCCGTTCACGGCCGGCGACGGCACCAAGCTGCCCTACCGCGACGCGACCTTCGACGCGGTGACGATCTCGTTCGGCCTGCGCAACATCGTCGACCCGGCGGCGGGCCTGCGTGAGCTGCGCCGGGTCACCCGCCCCGGCGGCCGGATCGTGGTCTGCGAGTTCTCGCACCCGACCTGGAAGCCGTTCCGGACGATCTACGTGGAATACCTGATGAAGGCGTTGCCGCCGGTCGCTCGGGCGGTATCGTCCTCCCCGGACGCCTACGTCTACCTCGCCGAGTCCATCCGCGCATGGCCCGACCAGGCAGGCCTCGCTGCCATGCTCTCCGCGGCGGGTTGGCAGGCTCCGACCTGGACGAACCTCTCGGGTGGAATCGTCGCACTTCATCACGCAACCGCTTGATCTCTGCGAAAGTTCAACTATGACCACGACGTTGCCATGGGACGGCATCTTGATGCCTCGCGAGGCCTACGGGCCCGCAGCGGTCAAGGCCAGGGACTCACTCACCGACGCGGCCGCACAGGGCGACTGGCGCCGCGCGCTCTCGCAGGTGCGCAACGACTACACCGTCGGCGTCAACACCTGGAAGATCGGCGGTGAGTCGATGTTCACGCCGCTCCACCACGCCGCCTACCTCGGTGCCCCGCGGGAGACCGTCCAGGAGCTGCTCTCGCTGGGCGGGGTCAGGTCCCTGCCCACCGCCCACGGTGAGACGCCCTACCAGCTGGCCAAGCGACGCGGTCACGACCACCTGCTCGACATGCTCGACCCCTACTTCCGCCCCGGCACCCCGCTCGGCGACAACCTCGAGAACGTCAACCTCCACGTGAACACGACGCTCGCGGAGCTGACCGCCGAGTTCCGTGGCGAGAACCAGCTGCGTACGTTCGACGTACGGCTCATCTCCGAGGAGGGCGGCCCAGACGAGGCCTGGTTCACCGCCCCGGGGATGTACGGCGGCATCCGGATCGGCATGTTCTGGGGTCGCGCCCACCTGGAGTACAACTCCCGCATGGGCGACTCCTACGCCGTCGTCGGCCCGGACGGATCGGCCTACGTGAGCCGTTCCAAGCGCGCCGTCCCCGCCCTCCCCGCCCGCTGACGCTGGGCGGCATGCGAAGGTCGTCCCATGGACGACTCGACTGCCGACCTGATCATCGACCTGAACCCGCTCCCGGACGAGATCGGCGGCCGGCTGCGGGCTCAGCTGGAGTTCATCGCCGAGGCCGACAAGCTCAAGACGATCCTGCGCGCCTCGCCGCTGGCCGCGGCAGACAGGCGTGAGAACGACGCCGAGCACTCCTGGCACCTGGCGCTGATGGTGCTGCTGCTCGCTGAGTACGCCGACGAGCCGATCGACGTCGGGCACGCGATCAAGCTCGTGATCATCCACGACATGGTCGAGATCTACGCCGGCGACAGCCCGGTCTTCGACGCCGCCGCGGTCGTCGACCAGGTCGAGCGCGAGGTCGCTGCCGCCGATCGGCTCTTCACGATGCTCCCGCCGGACCAGGCCGGCGAGGTCCGTGCCCTGTGGGACGAGTTCGAGGCCGCTCAGACCCCCGAGGCGCGCTTCTGCAAGGCGATGGACCGCCTCGAGCCCATGCTCCTCAACTGGCTCAACCGCGGCGGCACCTGGGGCATGCCCGGCGCCACCGAGTCCCGCGTCCGCGCCCGCGAGGCCGGCGTCGTCGCCGCCTCGACAACCCTCGGCGCTGCCACCGACGCCCTCGTCCGAGCAGGTCTCGCCAAGGGCTGGATCCGCCCGGACGCCGACTGACGCTGACCATCCCGCTGAGTCGGCGCATCCTGACGCAACCTCACGCCGAGTCGGCTCGTTGTAACGAGCATCGACTCGGCGGATGATCGAGGACCGCCCGAGTCGATGCTCCGGAGGGCCGCCGTGACTTCCCCGCACATGCGGGGTTCTGGCGTGGGTTGGGCCGGGGCGTACGAAACTTCCGTGCATGTGCGGGGAAGTTGCGCGTCGTTGGCCACCAACTCCGAGAACCGGACCATCCCTCCGCGGGTATTCGGTACGCTGCGGCGACCTGATGGTGGGGATGCTGAGGAGAGCCGCTCGTGGACGTGGATGTGGTGCCCGGCTCGGTGACGGACTGGACCGTCACTCTCGATGATCAGCGGCGGCTCAAGCGGGCCTTGGTGGGGTTGCGGCTGCGGATGTGGGCGTACTGGATCCCGGGGTTGGCTCTGCCCGCGGTGGTGGTCAGCCTCTTCTGGCTCGGGATGCCAGATCCGGATCTGGGACTTGTCGGCGGAGCTGTCGAGCTGGCGATGACGGCCGTCCTAGGAGTCGCCATCTTGCTGCTCCAGCTGGCGGCGCCCCTGTGGGGGCTGCGTCGCCGGGCGGAGCGCGAGTTCCCTGTCGGCGCCACGCTCACGGCGTGGACGACGCCCACGGGCCTGGGTGTGCGTACGCTCAACCGACTCACCTTCTACCCGTGGTCGCGGCTGTCGCAGGTCGAGGTGGGGCCGGCGCTCGTGCGGTGTCGGCAGGACGGTCCGAACACCCTGGCCATGCCGGTGTACCTTCCGACCGGGCCGGATGAGCTGGCGCGGTCGGTCGACTTCCCGGCCCAGCTGATCGGGCCGGAGATCAGGCGCGAGCTGGCTGACAGAGCAGGCCGTACGCCTGTGGCGGCGCCGTTGGCGGGGGCGCCGATCGTCGTCGATCGGACACTGCGGTGGCGGCTCGTCCGGGCACGGTTGCGGGTGCAGTTCGGCGCCTTGGCGTGGGTGCTTCCAGTCGGCTACGGCCTGAATGCCCTACTCCAACTGGAGATCGGATCCTTCTGGTCCGCGGCCTTCTGGGCCTTCATGGCCCTCTTCATTCTGGTCGCCCTGCTGCTCGTCGGTACGGGCCGCGTGTCGGGGATGTATCCCGTCGGTGCCACCGTCGTCGGGTCCGTGGGTGAATGGCTCGAGATCCAAGGGCCGTGGGGGAGCGTCGCCTGGCACCACACGTGGCTAAGACAGCGCCGGATGACCGAGCACACCGTGGCGTACGAGATGTTGCCGGCCAGCGTCGAGAAGCGCTTCATCGTGATCCCCCGAGCGTTCCTCGACACGCCGACGCCGGCAGTCACCGCCGAAATCTGACCCGCCACAACCCCGCCATGGCGTGATTCTGCAAACGTTTGCCGCCGGATGCGTCAGCACTTTCCTGCCATGGCGGGAAAGTGCCGCGCGCCATTTCACCAACCCACTTGCAATCCGTCACAGGAGTGGCAGGATGTGAGTTGGCCCACATTGTGATTCCATTCACAAAGTCTCAAGAAGGGGTGGGTCGCTCAGGGTAGGAGGCGAGATGGAGCTCTACGTGCCGGTGCTCGCGTTGGCGGGACTGGCGACGCTCTTCGCGGTCGGTTCGGTGGTGATGAGCTCGGTCGTCGGGCCGAGCCGCGCCAACCAGGCCAAGGCGGATCCCTACGAGTGTGGGATCGAGGCCACGCCACAGGCGCTGGGCGGTCGCTTCCCGGTGAAGTACTACATCACCGCGATGCTCTTCATCATCTTCGACATCGAGATCATCTTCCTCTACCCGTGGGCCGTCAGGTTCGACGCGATGGGATGGTTCGGCCTCGCGGAGATGGGCCTGTTCCTGCTGACGGTGTTCGTGGCGTACGCGTATGTGTGGCGCCGCGGCGGATTGGACTGGGACTGACATGGGTCTCGAAGAAAAGCTGCCTTCCGGTGTTCTGCTGACCACCGTCGAAGGGCTCGCGGGTTACTTCCGCAAGGCCAGTCTCTGGCCGGCCACGTTCGGCTTGGCCTGCTGCGCCATCGAGATGATGACGTCGGGCGGGCCGAAGTACGACCTCGCCCGGTATGGCATGGAGGTCTTCCGCGCGAGTCCGCGGCAGGCCGATCTGATGATCGTGGCGGGCCGGGTGAGCCAGAAGATGGCGCCGGTGCTGCGCCAGATCTACGACCAGATGCCCGAGCCGAAGTGGGTGCTCGCGATGGGCGTCTGCGCCAGCAGCGGCGGGATGTTCAACAACTACGCGATCGTCCAGGGCGTCGACCACATCGTGCCCGTCGACATGTATCTCCCCGGCTGCCCGCCGCGCCCCGAGATGCTGATCGACGCGATCCTCAAGCTCCACGACAAGATCCAGGGCACCTCGCTGGGCGTCAACGCCGAGCGCGAGGAGGTCGCCAACGAGACCGCGGCGCTGCGCCAGCTGCCGCTGATCGACCAGACGGGACTTCTGCGGTGAGCGAGCAGAACAGTGGCCAGAACAGTGGCATGTTCGGCGTGAACGACACCGGCGACACCAGCGGCTACGGCGGTCTCACCCGCCAGCACGCGCTGCCGAGCCGCACCAGCGACGTCGGGGTCCAGCCCTACGGCGGCTGGTTCAAGGAGATCGCCGACGCGCTGGCCTTCGCCGAGGTGGAGGCGGTCATCCACCGCGGCGAGCTGACCTTCCACGTACGCCGCGAGCGGCTGCTCGAGGTCCTGCAGGTGCTCCGCGACGAGCTGCGCTTCGAGCTCTGCTCGGGGGTTTCGGGGGTGCACTACCCCGCTGACCAAGGCCAAGAAAACAAGCACAGCGAGCTGCACGCGGTCTACCACCTGCTCTCGATGACGTACAACCGCCGGGTGCGGGTCGAGACCTCGGCTCCCGACGAGGACCCGCACGTGCCGAGCGCGGTGGGCATCTACCCGACACTCGACTGGCACGAGCGCGAGACCTACGACATGTTCGGGATCGTCTTCGACGGCCACCCCGGACTGACCCGGATCCTGATGCCCGACGACTGGCCGGGCCACCCGCAGCGCAAGGACTACCCGCTGGGTGGGATCCCCGTGGAATACAAGGGCGCGACGATCCCGCCGCCCGACACTCGCAGGAGCTACTCATGACCGCGACAGAGTCTGAAGAGGGCCGTACGTTCACCGTCACCGGCCAGGACTGGGACGAGCTGACCGACGCCCTCAAGGACGTCAAGGACGAGCGGATCGTCGTCAACATGGGCCCGCAGCACCCCTCGACGCACGGGGTGCTCCGGCTGATCCTCGAGCTCGAGGGCGAGACGGTCACCGAGGCGCGTGCCGGGATCGGCTATCTCCACACCGGCATCGAGAAGAACATGGAGTTCCGGTCCTGGACCCAGGGGACGACGTTCGTCACCCGGATGGACTACCTGTCCCCGATCTTCAACGAGACGGCGTACGTCCTCGCGGTGGAGAAGCTGCTCGGCATCGGTGCCGAGGTGCCGGAGAAGGCCGACGTCATCCGGGTCCTGCTGATGGAGCTCAACCGGATCTCCTCCCACCTGGTGGCGATCGCGACCGGTGGCATGGAGCTCGGCGCGCTGACCGTGATGACGATCGGGTTCCGCGAGCGTGAGCTGTGCCTGGACCTGTTCGAGTTCATCACCGGCCTGCGGATGAACCACGCCTACATCCGTCCCGGCGGTGTCGCCCAGGACGTGCCGGACGGCACCGTCGCGCGGGTGACCGAGTTCATCGAGCTGATGAAGAAGCGCCTGACCGAGTACGCGGCGCTCTGCAACGCCAACCCGATCTTCAAGGGCCGCCTGGAGCAGGTCGGCTACCTCGACCTGGAGGGCTGCCTCGCGCTCGGTCTGACCGGCCCGATCCTGCGGAGCACGGGCTATCCGTGGGACCTGCGCAAGACCCAGCCCTACTGCGGCTACCAGGACTACGACTTCGAGGTCATCACCTGGGACACCTGTGACTCCTACGGGCGGTTCCGGATCCGGCTGGCCGAGATGTGGGAGTCGCTGAGGATCATGGAGCAGGCTCTCAAGCGGCTCGCCGATCTAGATGGCGCCCCCGTCATGGTGGCCGACAAGAAGATCGCCTGGCCCTCGCAGCTCTCCGTCGGTCCCGACGGCCAGGGCAACTCCCTCGACCACATCCGCCACATCATGGGCGAGTCGATGGAGGCGCTGATCCACCACTTCAAGCTGGTCACCGAGGGCTTCAGGGTGCCGGCAGGTCAGGCGTACGTCGCGATCGAGTCGCCGCGCGGAGAGCTCGGCGCCCACGTGGTCAGCGACGGCGGCACCAAGCCCTACCGGGTCCACTTCCGGGACCCGTCGTTCACCAACCTTCAAGCCACGAGCGTGATGTCCGAGGGCGGCATGGTTGCCGACGTGATCGTGGCGATCGCGTCCATCGACCCGGTGATGGGAGGCGTCGACCGATGACGCTTGCTGCTGAGACCTACGACGAGCTGCGCGAGATCGCCGCTCGCTATCCCCAGGCCCGCTCCGGGCTGCTGCCGATGCTCCATCTGGTGCAGTCGGTCGAGGGCCGGGTCACGCCCGAAGGGATCCAGGCCTGTGCCGAGGTCCTGGGCCTCACCCCGGCCGAGGTGAGCGGGGTGGCGACGTTCTACACGATGTACAAGCGTCATCCCGTCGGCACCCACCACGTCGGCGTCTGCACCAACACCCTGTGCGCGGTCATGGGCGGCGACGAGATCTTCGCCTGCCTGCGCGAGAAGCTCGAGGTCGGCAACGACGAGACGACGGCAGACGGCAGCATCACGCTCGAGCACATCGAGTGCAACGCGGCCTGCGACTACGCGCCGGTGGTGATGGTCAACTGGGAGTTCTTCGACAACCAGACGCCGGAGTCGGCCTCGCAGCTGGTCGACGACCTGCGTGAGGGCCGCGAGGTCGTGGCCTCGCGCGGTGCGCGGATCACGAGCTGGCGCGAGGCCGAGCGGGTCCTCGCCGGCTTCGAGGACGGGCTCGTCGACGAGGGGCCCGCCGCCGGATCGGCGTCGCTGGTCGGGCTGGACCTCGCGCGCGAGCGCGGCTGGGCGGCGCCCGGTGACACGCACGGTTCCGCCGATGTGCCGGAGGAGCTGCCCGAGGCCGTCGAGGTGGCCGACACCAGTCGCGCCGAGTCGGAGACGATCGCCGAGGAGGCGTCCGATGACTGACACGCTCACGCCGGTGCTGACCGCCAACTGGGGCGACGAGCGGGCCTGGACGCTGCCCGCCTACGCCGAGCAGGGCGGCTACGACGCGCTCGATGTCGCTCTCGGGCTGGCGCCCGAGGACGTACAGACGATGGTCAAGGACTCCGGGCTCCGCGGCCGTGGAGGCGCCGGATTCCCGACCGGGGTGAAGTGGGGCTTCCTGCCGGCGCCCGACCCCGAGAACCCCAAGCCGCGCTACCTGGTGGTCAACGCCGACGAGTCTGAGCCGGGCACGTGCAAGGACATCCCGCTGATGATGGCCTCGCCCCACACCCTCGTCGAGGGCGTGATCATCTCCTCCTACGCCATCCGCGCGGAGCGTGCCTTCATCTACGTACGCGGCGAGGTGCTGCACGTGATCCGGCGGCTGCAGGCTGCCGTCCGTGAGGCCTACGCCGCCGGCCACCTCGGCAAGGACATCCACGGCTCCGGCTACGACCTCGAGCTGGTCGTGCACGCCGGTGCCGGGGCCTACATCTGTGGTGAGGAGACCGCGCTGCTCGACTCGCTCGAGGGGCGCCGCGGTCAGCCGCGGCTGCGGCCGCCGTTCCCGGCCGTCGCCGGTCTCTACGCGAGCCCGACCGTGATCAACAACGCCGAGTCGATCGCCTCGGTGCCCGCGATCGTGAAGAACGGCGCCGACTGGTTCGCCGGCATGGGCACCGAGAAGTCGGCCGGCGTCGGCATCTTCTCCCTCTCGGGTCACGTCAAGAAGCCCGGACAGTACGAGGCACCGCTCGGCATCACGCTGCGCAAGCTGATCGAGCTGGCCGGCGGCGTACGCGAGGGGCATGAGCTGAAGTTCTGGACCCCGGGTGGCTCCTCGACCCCGTTGTTCACCCAGGAGCACCTGGACGTGACGCTGGACTTCGAAGGCGTGCAGGCGGCCGGCTCGATGCTCGGCACCCGCGCGCTGCAGATCTTCGACGACTCCGTCTGCGTGGTGCGCGCGGTGCTGCGATGGACGGAGTTCTACAAGCACGAGTCCTGTGGCAAGTGCACCCCGTGCCGTGAGGGCACCTGGTGGCTGGTGCAGGTCCTGGAGCGGCTGGAGAAGGGCGACGGCAAGCCCGAGGACCTCGACCTGCTGCTCGACCAGTGCGACAACATCCTCGGCCGCTCGTTCTGCGCGCTCGGTGATGGTGCGACGAGCCCGATCACGAGCTCGATCAAGTATTTCCGGGACGAGTACCTGGCTCACCTGGAGCAGGGTGGCTGTCCCTTCGACGCCAAGAAGTCGACCGCATGGGCGGAGGCAGTGCAGTGACCGATGTGACCGTCAAGATCGACGGCCAGGACGTGACCGTGCCCGCGGGCACGCTGGTGATCCGGGCGGCCGAGGAGGCCGGGATCGAGATCCCGCGCTTCTGCGACCACCCGCTGCTCGAGCCCGTCGGGGCCTGCCGGCAGTGCCTGGTCGACATCCCCGACGCCGGCAACGGCCGCGGCTTTCCGAAGCCGCAGGCCTCCTGCACGATCCCGGTGGCCGAGGGCATGGTGGTGGAGACGCAGAACTCCACGGCCGTGAAGGCGCAGCAGGGGATCATGGAGTTCCTCCTGGTCAACCACCCGCTGGACTGCCCGGTGTGCGACAAGGGAGGGGAGTGCCCGCTGCAGAACCAGGCGATGTCCCACGGGCAGGGTGAGACCCGGTTCGAGGGGACGAAGCGTACGTTCCCGAAGCCGATCAACCTCTCGCCCAACGTGCTGCTCGACCGTGAGCGGTGCATCGTCTGCCAGCGCTGCACCCGCTTCGCCGCCGAGATCCCGGGCGACCCGGGGATCGCGCTGATCCAGCGTGGCGCGCAGCAGCAGATCGGCATCGCCGAGGACAAGCCGTTCTCGTCCTACTTCTCCGGCAACGTCATCCAGATCTGCCCGGTGGGCGCGCTGACCTCGGACGACTACCGGTTCCGGGCTCGGCCCTTCGACCTGGTCTCGACCCCGAGCGTCGCCGAGCACGACTCCTGTGGCGCCGCGATCCGGATCGACCACCGCCGCGGCAAGGTCATGCGCCGCCTCGCCGGCAACGACCCGGAGGTCAACGAGGAGTGGATCTCCGACAAGGACCGCTTCGGCTTCCGCTACGCCGTCCGCGACCGGCTCACCTCGCCGATGGTCCGTGAGGACGGCGAGCTCCGGCCGGCGTCCTGGCTGGAGGCCGTCGCCGTCGCCGCTGCCGGCCTGGCCGGTGCCGGCTCGGTGGGTGTGCTGCCCGGTGGCCGGCTGACGCTGGAGGACGCGAAGGCCTACGCCGCCTTCGCCCGCGACACCCTCCGCACCCCGCACATCGACTTCCGCTCGCGTCCGCTCTCGGCGGAGGAGACCGGATTCCTGCGCTCACGCGTCGCGGGGACCAGCCTCACCTACGCCGACCTCGACGCCGCCGACCACGTGGTGCTGGCCGGCCTCGAGCCCGAGGACGAGGCCGGGACGCTCTTCCTCCGGCTGCGCAAGGCCAACAAGAACGGCCTGCGGATCACCACCCTGAGTCCGTACGCCTCGGAGGGCTCGCGCAAGCTCGGAGCCTCGGTCGTCCTGACCGCCCCCGGCGCCGAGAAGGACGCGTTGTCCCAGGTCAGCGGTGTCACCGAGGCTTCGGTGATCCTGGTCGGCGAGCGGCTGGCGACCAGCCCCGGCGGCTACTCCGCCGCTGCCGACCTCGCCGACCGCACCGGCGCCCGGCTCGCCTGGGTGCCGCGTCGTGCCGGCGACCGCGGTGCGGTCGAGGCAGACCTGCTCCCCGGTGAAGGCGGTCTCGACGCCGAGGCCATCGTCCGCGCCGGGCTCGACGCCCTCCTGATCGGCGGCGTCGACCCCGACGACACCGCCGACCCGGCGGCCTTCCTGGCCGCCTTGGACCGGGCCGGATTCGTGGTCAGCCTGGAGCAGCGGGTCACCGCAGTGACCGAGCGCGCCGACGTCGTACTCCCCGTCGCCGCCGCCTCGGAGAAGGCCGGCACCTTCGTCACCTGGGAAGGCCGCCGCCGCCCGTTCGGGAAGGTCTTCGACAAGCCCGGAACCTACTCCGACGCCGAAATCCTCGGCCACATCACGACCTCGCTGGTTGAGCCCGCGAGCGCAGCGAGCGGTGTCGAAACCAACACGGCTTCATCGAGCGCGGCAGTGGACCGTGTTGGTCATCTCGACAAGCTCGATACAACGCTCGACACGCCTCCGCCTAGCGGCTCCGGCGGCTCGACCGACGGGAGCAGCTTCCACCTGGCTACCTGGCATCTGATGCTCGACAACGGGACGCTCCAGAGCGGCGACAAGGCGCTGGCCGCGACCGCACGACCGGCGTTCGTACGCATCCCCGCCGCGCTCCACGCGGAGCTCGGTGACGTCGTGACGGTCACCGGCGACCGGGGGAGCTGGACGCTTCCGGCGCTTCCGGCGGAGCTGGCCGACGGCACGATCTGGGTGCCGACCAACTCGTTCGGGCGCGGCGTATGGGCCGATCTGGCCTCGCCAGGGTCGACCGTGAGCGTGGAGGGGGCACAGTGAACGGGCTGGAGCAGTTCGGCCAGGACCCCTGGTGGATCATCGCGATCAAGGTCCTGCTCGTCTTCGTCGTCTGCGTCGTGCTGACGCTGTTCAACATCTGGTGGGAGCGCAAGGTCGTGGCCCGGATGCAGCACCGCATCGGGCCCAACCGGCACGGACCGTTCGGTCTGCTCCAGTCCCTCGCCGACGGCGTGAAGCTGGCGCTGAAGGAGGACCTGACACCGGAGAAGGCTGACAAGATCGTCTTCATCACGGCCCCGATCCTGGCCACGGTGCCGGCGTTCGTGACGTTCTCGGTGATCCCGTTCGGTCCGGAGGTCAACCTCTTCGGCGTGCAGACGCCGCTGCAGCTGACCGACATGCCGGTCGCGGTGCTGTTCGTGATGGCGATCGCCAGCATCGGCATCTACGGGATCGTGCTGGGAGGCTGGGCATCGGGCTCGACGTACTCCCTGCTCGGTGGCCTGCGAAGCAGCGCCCAGATGATCTCCTACGAGGTCTCGATGGGCCTGGCGCTCGTCACCGTCTTCCTGATGGCCGGCAGCCTGTCCACGAGCCAGATCGTCGCGGCCCAGCAGGACTGGTGGTTCGGCGCCCTGCTGCTGCCGTCCTTCGTGATCTACTGCGTCTCGATGGTCGGCGAGACCAACCGCGCGCCGTTCGACCTCCCCGAGGCCGAGGGTGAGCTGGTCGGTGGTTTCCACACCGAATACTCCAGCCTGAAGTTCGCGCTCTTCTTCCTGGCCGAATACATCAACATGGCCACCGTCAGCGCGCTCGCCACGACGCTGTTCCTCGGCGGTTGGCGGGCCCCGCTCGGCCTCGGCACCGTCTGGGCCGGCGCCAACGAGGGCTACTGGCCGGTGCTGTGGTTCTTCCTGAAGATGTTCTTCTTCATCTGGGTCTTCATCTGGCTGCGCGGCACGCTGCCGCGGCTGCGCTACGACCAGTTCATGTCGCTCGGCTGGAAGGTCCTGCTGCCGGCGAGCCTCGCCTGGATCGTCGTCGTCGCGGTCATCAAGATGGCCGCGATCGAGGGCGGCTTCAGCCCCGACTGGATCCTCTTCGGCTTCGGTCTGGTCGTCACGGTGGTCGTCGTGCTGGGCTTCCTCAACCGGCTTCCGGAGAAGGAAGCCCAGGTCACCACGCCGACCGGCGGCTTCCCGACCCCCGACCTGCCGCTGGGCGGGGCCGTACGGGGTGCCGCCCAGCCGCTGGTGTTCGGACCGCCGACAGCCACCAACGGCGTACGCATTCTTCCCTCTCCTGAGGAGGCCAAGTGAGCAACGACGACCGCTCGTTCAAGGAGCGTTTCTGGGACCCGGTGAGCGGGTTCGCGGTGACGTTCGGGACGCAGTTCAAGAAGCCGGTCACCGAGCAGTACCCACAGCAGAAGGAGCCGACCGAGGAGCGCTTCCACGGCCGGCACCAGCTCAACCGGCACGCCGACGGCTTGGAGAAGTGCGTCGGGTGCGAGCTCTGCGCGTGGGCGTGCCCGGCCGACGCCATCTACGTCGAGGGCGCGGAGAACACCGAGGAGGAGCGCTACTCGCCCGGTGAGCGCTACGGCCGCGTCTACCAGATCAACTACCTGCGCTGCATCCTGTGCGGGCTGTGCATCGAGGCCTGCCCGACGCGGGCGCTGACGATGACCAACGAGTACGAGCTCGCCGACACCTCGCGAGAGAGCCTGATCTACGAGAAGCAGGACCTGCTCGCACCGCTCGAGGACGGGATGGAGGCGCCTCCGCACCCGATGTTCCTCGGCAACGACGACACCTCCTACTACGCACCGGAGCCCAAGGAGTCGACTCGATGAGCTTCGTGATCCTCGCCTCGGTCATGGTGATCGCGGCGATGGGCCTCCTGTTCGCGCGCAAGCCGGTGCACGCCGCGCTGTCGCTGGCGGTCGTGATGATCGGGCTGGCGATGATGTACGCCACCCTGGAGGCGCCATTCCTGTTCGCGGTGCAGATCGTGGTCTACACCGGCGCGATCCTGATGCTGTTCCTGTTCGTGATCATGCTGGTCGGCGTCGACACCTCTGACCGGCTCAAGGAGACGATCGCGGGGCAGAAGGTGCTCGCCGTCATCCTCGGGGTCGGGCTGGGCGCGACGCTGATCGCCGGCGTCGGCCAGGCGAGCATCGCCACGATGCGCGGGCTGGCCAGCGCCAACGAGGGCGGCAACGTACAACGCCTCGCGGACCTCCTCTTCTCCCGCTACGTGATCGCCTTCGAGGCGACCAGCGCGCTGCTGATCACCGCCGCGATCGGCGCGATGGTGCTGGCCCACCGCGAGCGGATCGACCCGAAGCAGACCCAGACAGACCTGGCCCAGAAGCGGGTCGCCGACTACGCGAAGAGCGGCAAGCACCTCGGCCCGCTGCCCCCACCGGGCACCTTTGCGCGGCACAACAGCAACGACACCCCGGCGCTGCTGCCGGACGGGTCGCAGAGCACGAAGTCGGTCCCGGCCATCCTCGCCGGCGGTCGCACGGACGAAGGAGAGGACGAATGACGGATAACACCACGGCGTACGTCATCCTGTCCGCCATCCTCTTCACGATCGGCACGATCGGCGTGCTGACCAGGCGAAACGCCATCGTCGTCTTCATGTGCGTCGAGCTGATGCTCAACGCGGCCAACCTGGCCCTGGTGGCGTTCAGCCGGATGCACGGCAACCTCGACGGGCAGGTGACCGCGTTCTTCGTGATGGTCGTCGCGGCCGCTGAGGTGGTCGTCGGGCTGGCGATCATCATGACCATCTTCCGCACCAGAAACACGGCTTCGGTCGACGAGCCAAGGATGCTCAAGTGGTGAACCCTGTCGAGGCCAGCGGCGTCTTCTCGCTGATCTGGCTGGTCATCGCGCTGCCCCTCGCCGGTGCGGCCCTGATCCTGATCGGGCGCCCGCTGGCCCCGGCACTCTTCGACCGGGTGGGCCACTGGCTCGCGGTCGGGCTCGCCGGCGCGTCCTTCGTACTCAGCGTCGTCCTCTTCATCGCCGCCCTCGGTCGCGACGAGGAGAGCCGGCAGGTCGTCCAGCATCTCTACACCTGGTTCGACACAGGTGATCTGAATGTCGGGTTCGACCTGCTCTATGACCAGCTCTCCAGCCTGTTCCTGCTGCTCATCACCGGCGTGGGCACGCTGATCCACGTCTACTCGGTCGGCTACATGGCCCACGACGAGCGGCGCACCCGGTTCTTCGGCTACCTCAATCTGTTCCTCGCCGCGATGCTGACGCTGGTGCTGGCGGAGAACTACGTCGTCCTCTTCCTCGGCTGGGAGGGCGTCGGCCTGGCGTCCTACCTGCTGATCGGCTTCTGGCAGCACAAGCCGTCGGCAGCGGCCGCGGCCAAGAAGGCGTTCGTGATGAACCGGGTCGGCGACATGGGTCTCTCGCTCGCGATCGCGCTCTGCTTCGTCACCTTCGGGTCGACCTCGTTCGCGGCGATCGACATCGGTGACACCACCACGGCCACCCTCAACTGGCTCGGAATCCTGCTGCTGATCGGCGCCTGCGGAAAGTCGGCCCAGGTGCCGCTGCAGGGCTGGCTGCTGGACGCGATGGAGGGCCCGACCCCGGTCTCGGCGCTGATCCACGCGGCGACGATGGTGACCGCGGGCGTCTATCTCATCGTCCGCAGCAGCGCGATCTTCGACGCCGCCGAGGCCGCCTCGACCGCAGTCGTGGTCGTTGCCCTGGTGACGATCATCTGGGGTGCTGCGGTCAGCTGTGTGAAGGACGACATCAAGAAGGTCTTGGCCGGTTCGACGATGAGCCAGATCGGCTACATGATGCTGGCCGCCGGGCTGGGCGGGCCGGGCTACGCGTTCGCGATCTTCCACCTGCTCACCCACGGCTTCTTCAAGGCCAACATGTTCCTCGGCGCCGGGTCCCTGATGCACGGCATGAACGACGACGTGAACCTCAAGCACTACGGCGCCCTGAGCCGGGCGATGCCGGTCACGTTCCTCACCTTCTCGATGGGCTACCTGGCGATCATCGGCTTCCCGGGGTTCGCCGGCTTCTGGTCCAAGGACAAGATCCTCGAAGTCGCCTTCGCCGACAGCTGGCTGGTCGGCATCATCGCCCTCCTTGCCGCAGGTGTGACCGCTTTCTACATGACCCGCCTGATGATGCTCGCCTTCTTCGGCCGCAAGCGTTGGCCCGAGGGCGTACATCCGCACGAGTCGCCGCGGATCATGACCGGTCCGCTCGTCGTCCTCGCCGCGCTGTCGGTCCTCGGTGGCGTCTTCGCGCTCGGTGGCTGGATCGAGCACTGGCTCGAGCCGGTGGTCGCGATCGGCCACGCCGAGCACCACGGTCCGCTCCCGGTCTGGGCGACCTCCGTCCTCGCGGTGCTGGTCGTCGCGATCGGGGTCGCGGCCGCCGGGTTCGTCTTCGGGCGCCGCCCGGTCACGACCGAGCCGACTCCGTACCTGCACGTCCCGCACGTCGAGGACGTCGTGGTGCCGCCGGGGATGGCGATCACCCGCGGTGCCCTCGCCACCGACAAGTACGCCGTCGACGGCCTGATGAGCGGTGGCCCGATCGCCCTCGCGGCGATCGCCGGTGAGCTCCGCAAGGCACAGACCGGCTACGTACGTTCCTACGCCCTCTCCGTCCTCGGCGGCACTGTGCTGGTGACCCTCGTGATCCTGGTGGTCAACTGATGCTGACAATCCTCGTCCTCGTCCCGTTCGCGGGCGCGCTGATCACCGCGGTGATGCCGGCGCGGCCCAAGGCGTGGGCCTTCGGCTTCGCGATCGCCACCCTGATCGCCGGCATCGTCACGATGTTCACGGCCCCTGACACCGATCTGGTGTGGATCGAGCCGCTCGGCGTCCACTGGGCGCTCGAGATGGACGGCTTCGGCAAGCTGATGGTGATGCTGACCGTCGTCCTGGTCCCGCTCGTGATGGTCGCGGCGGTCAAGGACCACGACAAGCGGTGGTACGCCTGGGCGCTGGCCCTGGAGGCCTTCGCCCTGCTCACCTTCACCGCCGGCGATCTCTTCCTCTTCTACATCGCCTTCGAGGCGACGCTGATCCCGGCGTACTTCATGATCGGCCAGCACGGCGGCCCCAACCGGGCCCGAGCCGCGCTCAAGTTCTTGATGTTCCAGCTCGGTGGCGGACTGGTGCTGCTCGGTGCGCTGATCGGCTTCTTCGTGGTCTCCTCGGAGGCTGGGTCGCCGTCGTACCTGATCAGCGACCTCGCCCAGCTCGACATCGGCACCACCGCCGAGCGCTGGATCTTCGTGGCGATGTTCATCGCGTTCGCCGTCAAGGCGCCGCTGTTCCCGGTACACACCTGGCTGGCCGACACCACCGAGCAGGCCACCACGCCGACCTCGGTGCTCCTGGTCTGCGTCCTCGACAAGATCGGCACCTTCGGCATGATCCGGCTCTGCCTGGGCCTGGTGCCGGAGGCGTCCGCCTGGGCGACGCCCGTCGTCGTGGTGCTCGCGCTGATCTCGATCGTCTACGGCGCTGTGCTGGCGATCGGGCAGGACGACCTGCTCCGCCTGATCGGTCTGACCTCCCTGTCGCACTTCGGCCTGATCACCCTCGGCATCTTCGCGGCCACCCGTGAGGGCCTGGTCGGGGCGATCCTCTACATGGTCAACCACGGTGTCGCGACCGCGGCGATGTTCCTGATCGCCGGGTTCCTGATCGCCCGCAAGGGCACCGCCTCGATCTCGTCGATGCGGGGGATGGAGAAGGCGACGCCGGTGCTCGCCGGCACATTCCTCATCGCCGGTCTGGCGACCGCCGGTCTGCCGGGTCTGAGCCAGTTCGTCTCCGAGATCCTGGTCCTGATCAGTGCCTTCGACTACCACTGGCTGGTCGGTGTCATCGCGGTCACCGCGATCGTGCTCGCCGCGATCTACGTGCTGTGGGCCTACCAGCGGATCTTCACCGGACCCGCTCAGCTCTCCAAACCGGTCCCCGATCTCAACCGGCGAGAGGTCGGCGTGCTCGTTCCGCTGCTGGTCGCCCTTCTCTTCTTCGGCTTCGTCCCCGGACCGCTGATCTCGGCGGCTCAACCGGTCGTGGCTCCTCTTGTTGATGTCATCCAGGCAGGTGAGTGACGCGATGTTCGAGTCCCCCGGAATTTCGTACGCCACCCTCTGGCCCGTCCTGCTGGTGCTGGGTGTGGCGTGCGCCGGTGTCGTGGTGGAGGCCTTCGCGCCGCGTGCCGCGCGGTTCAACACCCAGGTGTCGCTGGCGTTGGCGGGCCTGGTCGCCGCGCTCGCCGGGACTGTCGCCGTCGGTGCCGGGTCCAGCCTCGGCGCCTCGACGGGTGAGGGTGCCCTGATCGTCGACGGCCCGGGGGTCTTCTCCCAAGGGCTGGTGCTGCTGGTCTCGCTCGGCGGCGTCGCGCTCTTCGCCGAGCGACGTCTCGACAACGGGGTGAGCGCCTTCGCCGGTCAGGCCGCGGCCCTGCCGGGCACACCGGCCGAGCGCACCGCCTCCCAGCGGGGGCTGGAGCACACCGAGGTCTACCCGCTGATGATGTTCGCGGTCGGCGGGATGATGCTCTTCTGCATCTCCGGCGACCTGCTGATGCTCTTTGTCGCGCTCGAGGTGCTGTCCCTGCCGCTCTACCTGCTGACCGGGCTTGCGCGCCGTCGCCGGCTGCTCTCCCAGGAAGCGGCGCTGAAGTACTTCCTGCTCGGCGCGTTCTCCTCCGGCATCTTCCTCTACGGTCTCGCGCTGGTCTACGGCTTCGCCGGGTCGATGTCGCTGGCCGAGATCGGTGAGGTGGCGGCCGAGGACGGCTCCAGCCCGCTCCTGCTCCTCGGCATCGGCCTGATGGCCGTCGGCCTGCTCTTCAAGACCGGTGCCGTGCCCTTCCACTCCTGGACGCCCGACGTCTACCAGGGCGCCCCGACGCCGGTCACCGCGTGGATGAGCGCTGCCACCAAGATCGCCGCCTTCGCCGCGATGCTCCGGCTCTTCTACGTCGCCTTCGGCGCCGAAGGCGACATCTGGCGCCCGGCGATCGGCGTCATCGCGGTGCTGACGATGCTGCTGGGCGCCTCCTTCGCGGTGGTCCAGACCGATGTGAAGCGGATGCTCGGCTACTCCGCCGTCGCCCACACCGGCTTCCTGCTGACCGGCCTCCTCGGTGTGCAGACCGACGCCTTCGGTTCCACCCAGGCGGTGCTCTTCTACCTGACCGCCTACGGGTTCGCGACCCTCGGCGCCTTCGCGATCGTCTCCCTCGTGCGCGGGCCCAACGGTGAGGTCAACTCGCTGGACCGCTGGGCCGGCCTGGGCCGGTCCAACCCGTGGGTCGCGGCGACCTTCGCCGTCTTCCTGCTCTCGATGGCCGGGCTGCCGCTGACCGCAGGGTTCATCGGCAAGTGGGGCGTCTTCGCCGCCGCGCTGGGCGCCGGTCAGTGGCCCGTCGTCGCGGTCGCGATCGGCTCGAGCATCATCGCGATCTTCTTCTATGTGCGCGTGATGATGCTGATGTTCTTCACCGACCCACGCGAGGACGCGGCCTCGGTGGTGACCCCGTCGTACGCCACCACCGTCGTGATCGCACTGAGCGCTGTCGCCACCGTCTTGTTGGGTGTAATTCCGGGCCCTGTGCTCAGCCTGTTGGTGGATGCGGGAGGATTCATCGGGTGAGCACCAGCGCACCCACCGACCGAGCCCCTGAACTCGCCCTCCCGATCACCGATCCCGAGCTCGAGCGGCGGCTGCGCGCTCGGCTGGCGATCGTGGAGGAGAAGCTGGCGGGCTACGCCCGCAGCAGCTCCCCGTTCGTCACGGAAGCGGCCTCCCACCTGCTGGAGGCCGGCGGCAAGCGGTTCCGGCCGTTGCTGGTGCTGCTGGCCGCCGAGTACGGCCCGGACAAGCTCGCCGACGAGGTCATCACCGCCGCCTGCGTCGTCGAGCTCACCCACCAGGCCTCGCTCTACCACGACGACGTCATGGACGAGGCGCTCGTGCGCCGCGGCGAGGACACCGCCAACGCCCGCTTCGACAACCACGTCGCCATCCTGACCGGTGACTTCCTCTTCGCCCGCTCCTCGGAGCTGACTGCCCAGCTGGGTCCGGAGGCCGTACGCATCCAGGCGGCCACCTTCGCCAAGCTCGTCGAGGGTCAGATCCTCGAGGGCGTCGCGCCGCCCGAGGGTGTCGACCCGGTCGACCACCACCTCGAGGTGCTGGCCGGGAAGACCGGCGTCCTGATCGCCACCTCGGCGCTCTACGGTGCGCTCTTCGCCGGCGCCGACAAGCAGATCCAGGAAGCCCTGCTCGCCTACGGCGACATCGTCGGCGTCGCCTTCCAGCTCTCCGACGACATCCTCGACATCGCCTCCGACGAGTCCGGAAAGACGCCGGGGACCGACCTCCGTGAGGGCGTCCCGACGCTCCCGGTGCTGCTGGCCCGCCGCTCCACCGACGCCGGGGACGCGAGACTTCTGGAGCTGCTCGACAGCGACCTCACCGACGACGCGGCCCTGGCCGAGTGCGTCGGCCTCCTCCGCGCCCACCCGGCGCTGACCGAGGCCCGCGCCTACGTCCAGTCCCGCGCCGAGGAAGCCAAGGCCGCCCTCGCACCGCTGCCCGAGGGGCCCGTCCGCAAGGCCCTCGAGGCCTTCGCCGACATCGTCGCCGTCCGCTCCGTCTGAGCCGGGGCGCGATATTCGGTAAAGGGTATCCGGGCCCTGGCAGTACCGTTGCGACGTGAATGAGCAACGGCGTGGAGTGATGTTCGGCGCCGCTGCCTACATCATGTGGGGAGCGTTCCCGCTCTACTTCCCGCTGATGGAGCCCGCCGGGGCCTGGGAGATCCTGGGGCACCGGATCCTGTGGTCGCTGGTCGTGGCCGGAGCGCTGGTGCTGATCGTGGGCCGCCGCCAGCAGGTGGCCGCGATCCTGCGCGACCGGCGCAAGCTCGTGCTGCTGACTGCAGCTGCGGCGGTGATCTCGATCAACTGGGTGACGTACATCTGGGGCGTCAACAACGGGCGGATCGTGGAGACGAGCCTGGGTTACTTCACCAACCCGCTGGTCACGATGTTGATGGGCGTGATCATCCTGCGTGAGCGGATGCGGAAGCTGCAGTGGGTGGCGCTCGGGATCGCCTTCGTGGCCACCGTCGTGCTCACCGTCGACTACGGCCGGCTGCCGTGGGTCGCGCTGATCCTGGCCTTCTCCTTCGGCACCTACGGGCTGCTCAAGAAGAGCGCCGGTGTCGGGCCGTTCGAGTCGCTGGCCGTCGAGACAGCCGTGACGGCGCCGTTCGCGGTGGCCCTGATCATCGCTCTCCAGGCCACCGGCAACGGCACGCTCTTCGGCCACGGTGCCCTCCACGTACTCCTCCTGATCAGCCTCGGCGTCATCACCGTCGTGCCGCTGGCCTGCTTCGGTGCGGCTGCCATCCGGGTGCCGATGGTCACGATCGGGCTGCTCCAGTACCTCGCGCCGATCCTGCAGTTCGCCGTCGGCGTCTTCATCGCCCACGAGGCGATGCCTCCCGGCCGCTGGGCCGGCTTCGCGATCGTCTGGATCGCCCTGGTCATCTTCAGCGCCGAGGCCATCCACCACCGCCGCAAGGTCCTGCGGACGCTCGTGACCCCGCCGAGCTCGACGACCGTCTAGCCCCGCCCCGCCGAAACGTCACCCCCGTCGGCCGAGACGTCACTCAGGTCGGTCGAGACGGCACCCAGCTGCCACCAAGACGCAAATACGAAACTCCCTCTCACTACTAGACATCAGAAGCAGCAC
>NZ_JBHXNY010000017.1:0-117671 GCF_042719275.1 Nocardioides sp. NPDC058538
GGCAGTCAGATGCCAACTCGACCGACCTACGTGACGTCTCGGCCGACGGGGGTGACTATTCGGCGAGGTCTTTCTCGGCTCGCTTGGCTGCCGCGCGGAGCTCGAAGAGCTCGGTGGCCATGCCGCCGATGGCACCGGCAACGTCACGTACGGCGCCGGTGATGATGACCGCGACCTGGCCGACGGTGGTCGCGGTGACCTCGACAGCGCTCTGGGCGACATCCTTGCGGATCTCGTTCTTGCTCAGCTCGGGCTCCATGACAACCCATTGTGGCTGGTCAGGCGTCATGCCGCGACCCCCTCCAGGGCAGGGGCGCTCTCCACACCCGCGGAAGCCGGCTTCTTGCGGTCGGGGAGGGCGTACTTGCAGATCTTCTTGAAGACGCCCCACAGCTGCTGGTGCAGCGGGCCGGTGTTGTAGGAGAGGCCGTAGCGCTCGCAGATCTCACGGACCTCTTCGGCGATCTCCGGGTAGCGGCGCGCGGGGAGGTCGGGGAAGAGGTGGTGCTCGATCTGGTGGGACAGGTTCCCCGACATGATGTGGAAGGTGCGGCCGCCGGTGATGTTCGCGGAGCCGAGGAGCTGGCGGTAGTACCAGTGACCCTGAGTCTCGTCCTCGCACTCCTCCTGCGAGAAGGAGGCGACGCCCGCCGGGAAGTGGCCACAGAAGATGATGTTGAACGTCCACACGTTGCGGATGATGTTGGCGGTGAAGTTCCCCGCGAAGGTGAGCGGCGCCAAGGGACCGGTGAGCAGCGGGAAGAGGACGTAGTCCTTGAGCGTCTGCTTCTTCACCTTGCGCCAGATCCGGGCGCCGACCTCCTTGTTCTCGGCCCAGGTCCGGCGACCGGCGACGAGCTCGTCGACCTCGAGGTCGTGCAGCGCCACGCCCCACTCGAAGAACGTCATCAGCAGGAACGCGTAGAGCGGGTTGCCGAGATAGTACGGGTGCCACTTCTGGTCCTCGTCCATCCGGAGGATGCCGTAGCCCACGTCGCGGTCCTTGCCCAGGATGTTCGTGAACGTGTGGTGCATGTAGTTGTGGCCGTACTTCCAGTTGTCGGCCGGCGCCATCGTGTCCCAGTCGAACATGCGCGAGTTGAGGTCGGGGTCGCCCATCCAGTCGTACTGGCCGTGCATGACGTTGTGCCCGATCTCCATGTTGTCGAGGATCTTGGAGATCGACAGACAGGCGACGGCCGGGACCCAGCCGATCACGGGCAGGTAGAAGAGCGCGCGGCCGGCGAGCTCGAAGGCGCGCTGCTTCTTGACGATGTCGTAGATGTACGCCGAGTCCTTCTCGCCCAGGTCGGCGACGATCCGCTGGCGGATGGCTTCCATCTCGGCGCCGAACGCCTCCAGCTCCGCGGGGCTCAGCCGGCGGTTACCGGTCTTCTCAACAGTGGTCATGGGGGTGTCTCCTTGAGGGAATCGTCAGAGGTCCACGGAGCAGTCGCCCTCGGGCGTGCTCACGCAGATCCGGATCTGTTCGTCGGGGAGCTCGGAGGTCTCGCCGGTCAGTACGTTGCGGACCCGTCCGGAGCTCTTGTTGGTCGTGCAGGAGAAGCAGATCCCCATCCGGCAGCCGGACTCGGGGGTCAGCCCCGCGGCCTCGGCCTGGTCGAGGATCGTGGCGCCGTCGTTGGCGACGGTCTTGCCGGTGCGCGCGAACTCCATCTCGCCGCCGGCCACGCCGGCGTTCTTGGGCGGTTTGAAGTACTCCACGCGGAGCGACTCGGTCCCGTCGTACGCCGCCTGAGCCGCCTCGATGAGCGACGCCGGCCCGCAGGCCCAGGCCGGCACCTCGCGGTAGCCCGGGACGAGCTTCTCCAGCAGCGCCGGGGAGAGGTAGGGCGCCCCGTCGTCGGTGTGGAGGATGTGCAGGTCGACGCCGTGGCCCTGGTGACGGATCTCCTCGAGCTCGTCGGCGAAGATCTGGCGGTCGGCGCTGGGCGCCCAGTGCAGGAAGGTGACCTTGCCCCGGTGCGTACGCCGCTGCAGGGAGCGCAGCATCGACATCACCGGGGTGATGCCGGAGCCCCCGGAGATGAGCAGGATGTGCTCGGGCACGCGGTCGGGAAGGACGAAGTCGCCCTCGGCCTGGGACAGGTGGACCAGGGTGCCGACGGTGGCCCGCTCGGTCAGGTACTTGGAGATGCTGTAGGGGGTCGCGTGCTCGTCGTCGTGGGCACGCACCGTGATGGTGAGCGGCTCACCCGGCTTCCCCTCGGTGTTGGAGACGGTGAAGACGCGGGTGGTGCGTCGCCCCTCCCCCGTGTCGATGCCGACACTGACGTGCTGGCCGGCACGGTGGCCGCGCCAGGTGGAGGTGGGCTGGAGCGTCACGGTCGCCACCCGGGGCGCGCCAGGCGCGCTCACCTCCGGGTGGATGTCGGTGATGCGGGCGCGCACCTCGTGCGCGGCCAGCATCGGGTTGATCTGGGTCAGGTAGCGGTCGATGCCGTGCGGTGAGGCGAGCGCCGCAACCGTGCGGGAGCGGAGGATCCGGCCGCCGAGGTCGAGTGCCATGTGTTTCGCCTTTCAGTGAACATCTGTACACCGACAACCATGGCGGGTCTTCGCGGCACGCGTCAAGACGCTACGGACGTGGTCCAGATCACGGTGTACAGGTGTGCACCTGACGGCCCACCGGCCGCTGCCCCTAGGATGGTCTGGTGATCGATACGGGTGCGGAGCCGGAGAGCCGTGCGGAGCGCAAGCTCCGGACCCGGCGAGCGATCCTGGACGCGACGCTGGAGCTGTGCACCGACAGCTCGCTGACGGCTCTATCGCTACGCCAGGTCGCCAAGCAGGTCGGCATCGTGCCGACCGCGTTCTACCGCCACTTCGACTCCATCGAGTCGCTCGGGCTGGCGCTGGTCGAGGAGTCCTTCGACTCGCTGCGCGACCTCTTCCGAGACGTACGCCGCAACGCCCGGGCCGACCAGGATGTCGTCGACGGCTCGATCGACGCCCTCGTCGACCACGTCCACCGGCGCCGCGACCACTTCGGGTTCATCGCCCGTGAGCGCGTCGCGGGCCCGCGTTCGGTACGCGAGGCCATCCGGCGCGAGATCGAGCTCTGCGAGCGCGAGCTCGCCACCGACCTGGCGCTGATGACCGGCACCGACACCTGGACGGCCAAGGACCTGCACGTGCTCTCGTCGCTGTTCGTGACCGTCCTGGTCGCGACCGCCGAGCAGATCCTCTCCACCGCCCGCCCCGAGCAGGAGGAGCAGATCGTCGCCACCGTGCGCGCCCAGCTGAGGATGCTGCTGATCGGCGTCTATCAGTGGCGCTCGGAGTCGTAGGACCGACTCAGCAGCCGCACACCGCAGGCTTGCGCCCGTGCTCGCACAGCTCGGCGAGCTCGGCATCGATATCGGCACCCGGCTCCCCAGCAGAGTCCTCAGCAGAGTCCTCAGCAGACTCCTCGTCGGACTCGCCGTACCCCTCGGCCCGAGCGGGCAGCAGGACGGCCATCACGACCACGATCAGAGCAAGCGCGGCGCTGACCATGAACGCGGCCTGCAGGCCGCTCACCTGGGCCGCGACGGCACCGACCTCGTCGATGACCTGGTCGCTGCGTACGGACATCACGGTGACCGCCAGGGCGGTGCCGAACGCGGCCGCGACCTGCTGGAGCGTGCCCAGGATCGAGGAGCCGTGGGAGTAGAGGTGCGATGGCAGCGACCCGAGACCCAGCGTGAAGACCGGGGTGAAGGCAGCGGCCAGGCTGACCATCAGGACCAGGTGGAGCACCAGCACGAGCAGATAAGGCGTGGTCAGCGAGATCTGGGAGAGTCCGGCGAGAGCGACCACGATGCCGACGGAGCCCGGGATGACGAGCACCCGGCCACCGTAGGTGTCGAAGATCCGCCCCACGGTCGGCCCGAGCAGACCCATGGCCAAGCCACCGGGCATGACCAGCAGACCGGTCATCAGCGGGGACAGGCCGCGCACGGTCTGCAGGTAGAGCGGCAGCAGGATCATCGAGCCCATCATCGCCAGGAACGCGATCGCCATCAGCACCAGCGCCTTGGTGAAGGTGGAGTGCAGGAACGCGCGCAGGTCCAGCAACGGCGTGCCGACCCGCTGCAGGTGGAGCTGACGGAACACGAACCCGACGATCAGCACCGCGCCGAAGGCGGCGATCACCACCGGACGCCCGACCTCACCCTCGGCGAAGCGGCTCAGCCCGTAGACCAGAGATCCGAACCCGAGTGCGGCGATCACCACGGACGCCCAGTCCACGGTCGACTCGGAGGTCTCACCCACATTCTCCAGCCGGCGCAGACCGGACCAGGCGACGCCGATTGCGATCGGCAGGACCAGCAGGAAGAGCAGTCGCCACGAACCGAAGCCCAGGATCAGCCCGGACACGGTCGGCCCGAGCGCCGGCGCGACCGAGATCGCCATGGTGACGTTGCCCATCACCCGGCCCCGGTCGTGCTCGTCGACCACCGTCATCAGCGTGGTCATCAGCAGCGGCATCATCACCGCGGTGCCGGCGGCCTGGATGACCCGGCCGGCGAGCAGGATCCCGAAGACCGGCGCGATCGCCGAGATCAGGGTGCCGGCGATGAAGACGGCCATGGCCGTCGCGTACGCCGTCCTGGTCGTCACCCTCTGCAGGAACCAGCCGGTCACCGGGATCACCGACGCCATGGTCAGCATGAACGCGGTCGAGACCCACTGGGCGGCATGCTCGGTGACCCCGAAGCTGTTCATCAGGTTCGGGATCGCGTTGAGCATGATCGTCTCGTTGAGGATCACCACGAAGGTGGCCAGCACGAGCAGAGTGATGACGGCAGGCGTACGCCGCTTCTCACCGTCCACGGGACGGTGCGATGTTGTGACGGCAGCAGTCATGACGAGTTCCTCGGGTCGTACGCAGGGGCCCGTTGCCGCCCGCTCTATACATAGATCGAACGGGCGGGGCCGATTTCGACATCACGTCACGAGAAACTTTTCGAGCCCCCGGCAGTGACACTCAATGGTCCCTTGTTGAACCGGGGAGAGTCGAACGATATTCCGTACGTCACACGGTCGGCGTCACAGGGTGCTGTGTCAAAGAGTGAAGGCGACCTTCCCGAAGAGATCACCGGCGTGCATCGCCTCGAAGCCGGCCTTGGCCTCGGTCAGCGGCATGGTGCGGTCGATCAGCGGGCGGGCGCCGGTGGCCTCGAGCAGCGAGACCAGGCTGGCCAGCTCGTTGCGGGTGCCCATCGTCGAGCCGATCACCTTCAGCTGCAGGAAGAAGATGTTGGTCAGCATCGCGTCGTCGAGGTTCGCCCCCGACGTGGTGCCGCTGATGATGATCGCCCCGCCCGGACGCAGCGAGCGCACCGAGTGCTTCCAGGTCGCGCGCCCGACGGTCTCGATCACCGCGTCGACCTTCACCGGCAGCCTCTCCCCCGACGGCAGAGCCTCGTGGGCACCGAGCTCGAGGGCACGCTTCTGCTTCGCCTCGTCACGCGAGGTCGCGTAGACCTTCAGACCGGCCGCCCGCGCGAGCGTGATCGCCGCGGTCGCCACTCCCCCGCCGGCGCCCTGCACCAGCACCGAGTCGCCGGCCTTGAGCCCGCCCTGGGTGAACAGCATCCGGTAGGCCGTCAGCCATGCGGTCGGCAGGCAGGCGGCCTCCTCGAACGACATCCCGGCGGGCTTCGGCACAACGTTGCGCCGCGGCACGATCACCTTCTCGGCGAAGGTGCCCTGGTGTCGCTCGGAGAGCAGCGACCGCTTCGGGTCGAGGGTCTCGTCGCCGGTCCAGTCGGGCGAGGAGATCACCGAGTGCACCACGACCTCGTTGCCGTCCTCGTCGAAGCCGGCCGCGTCGCAGCCCAGGATCATCGGCAGCGCCTCGGCCTTCAGCCCGACCCCCTGCAGCGACCACAGGTCGTGGTGATTGAGCGAGGCCGCCTTGACGGTGACCGTCGTCCACCCGTCCGGAGCGACAGGGTCGGGCCGCTCCCCCAGCACGAGGCCGGAGATCGGATCGTCGGATGAGAACTTCTCGGCGTACGCAGCGAACATGCACCCGACACTACCGACCTGGACGGTTCCTCGATCAAGGTGTGCAGATCGCGGGACACATCCCCAGCTGAGCTCCGCCGGGGATGTGTGCCTTCGCCTGCATCCCTTCCTGAAGGAACGCTCAGGCGCGAGCGACCCCGTCGATCCGAGCGGCCTCGGCGACCGCGGCGGAGACGGCGGGGCCGACGCGGGGGTCGAACGGCTCGGGGATGATCTTGTCCGCGGACATCTCGTCAGTGACCAGGGCGGCCAGCGCCTGCGCGGCGGCGAGCTTCATCCCCTCGGTGATCGAGGAGGCGTGCACGTCGATCGCACCCCGGAAGATGCCGGGGAAGGCGAGGACGTTGTTGATCTGGTTGGGGAAGTCCGAGCGCCCGGTGGCGACGATGCTGGCGTACTTGTGCGCCACGTCGGGGTGGATCTCGGGGTTCGGGTTGGCCATCGCGAAGACGATGGCCTGCGGGGCCATGGTCGCGACGAGCTCCTCGGGGACGGTGCCGCCGGAGACGCCGACGTAGACGTCGGCGCCGGCCAGAGCGTCGGCCAGCGAGCCCGAGCGGCCGGTGACGTCAGCGGTCACCTCGGCGATCGCCTTCTTCGACTCGGTCAGGTCCGAGCGGGTGGAGGAGATGACGCCCTTGCGGTCGAGCAGGGCGAGGTCCTTGATCCCGAACTCGAGCAGGATCTTGGCGACCGCGACGCCGGCGGCGCCGGCCCCCGAGATGACCACGCGGGTCGACTCCGGGTTGCGGCCGGTCAGCTTCAGCGCGTTCATCAGTGCGGCCAGCGTGACCACGGCGGTGCCGTGCTGGTCGTCGTGGAAGACGGGGATGTCGAGCGCCTCCTTGAGGCGGTCCTCGATCTCGAAGCAGCGCGGCGCGGAGATGTCCTCGAGGTTGATCCCGCCGAAGCTCGGCGCCATCCGGATGACGGTCTCGACGATCTCGTCCACGTCGGTGGTGTCCAGACAGATCGGGATGGAGTCGACGCCGCCGAACTCCTTGAACAGGACAGCCTTGCCCTCCATCACCGGCATCGCGGCGGCCGGGCCGATGTCACCGAGACCGAGCACAGCGGTGCCGTCGGTCACGACCGCGACGGTGTTGGGCACCCAGGTGTAGGTCTGGGCCAGCTCCGGGTTCTCGGCGATCGCGGTGCAGACCCGGGCGACACCGGGGGTGTAGGCCATCGACAGCGACGCCTTGTCGGAGACCGATGCGGTCGCCGAGATCGCCATCTTGCCGCCTCGGTGAAGCTCGAACACCGGGTCGCCGTCATAGGCGGTGGTCTCGGTGGACAGGGTGGACTCGGTCATTGGGGGCCTCCAGAAAACTACGGACTCGGACGTCGGGCGGTCGAACGCGAGCCGAGGGGTGGAGCCGCGCAAGGCGCCATCTACAGGGATGTGATGCCCGGATGGCAGTTTCCCACAGGCTACCGGAGGAAGCCGTTGATGTTTCCTACAAGGTGACGAAGCCCTCATCTGAAGCCCTCGTCCAGAGATTCACCCCAGGATGCGTGGGCGTGGCCAGAGTCGGGCCACGACGACGCCGATCACGTCGGCGTCCGCGACAGGCCCCCGGTGACGGGAGTCGATCACCCCCGGAGCAGCCGGGTTGTCCGAGAGCAACCACCACCCGGCGCGCTCGGAGACGGTCGTACGCCGCTCCACCGCCCGCTTCACCACGACCGCCCCGTCGGCGAGCCGAGCGACGACCACGCACCCAGGCTCCGGCGTACGTCCGTAGGAGACCCACAACCTGTCTCCCGCCCGCAGCGTCGGCTCCATCGAGACCCCTACGACCTTCGCCATCCCCCAGCTGTGTCGGGGTGCCCTGGCCGCGATGTCTTCCATGCGGAGTAGTGTCGCAATCCGTAGGACACATGAACACTCTTTGAGAGGACCCGCATGTTCGCGCGACTTTTCGCTCCCACCATCGAGGTCTCGGCCCACTGCGACCTGCCCTGCGGCGTCTACGACCCCGCCCAGGCCCGCATCGAGGCCGAGTCCGTCAAGGCCGTCATCGCCAAGGCCCTGGACAGCGACGACCCCGACTTCCGCACCCGCGCGGTGCTCATCAAGGAGCAGCGCTCCGAGCTGGTCAAGCACCACCTCTGGGTGCTGTGGACCGACTACTTCAAGCCCCCGCACTTCGAGGCCTACCCCCAGCTCCACACCCTCGTCAACGAGGCCACCAAGCTGGCCGGCGCCTCCGGCACCAAGGGCACCCTCGACCTCGAGGTCGCCGACAAGCTCCTCGCCAAGATCGACGAGATCGCCGAGATCTTCTGGGCGACCAAGAAGGCCTGAGGAACGCAGGCCGACTTGCGAGAAGCCAGATCTCACGGCGTCAGCCGGGATCTGAAGACAAGAAGGCCTGAGCCTCTCTCGATTCAGCTCGTACGCCACAGCCGCTCCGTTCCCGGAGCGGCTGTGGTGCGTTAACGGCACAACGAGACCGGTCTCGTTGCATAATCGTCGGGACTCCCACAGAAGGACTGACAAACCCAGATGCCCCAGGTCGAGCTGCGCCTTCCCGCAGAAGGCGCTTACGTCTCCGTGCTGCGTACGACCACCGCCGCGCTCGCCGCGCGCCTCGACTTCACGCTCGAGGACATCGAGGACCTGCGGATGGCGGTCAGCGAGGCGGCGGCGATCTGCCTGGAGTGCGCCACGGAGACCGCTGACCTGGACGTCGTCTTCGACCTGGGCGAGGACACGATCGGAGTCACCGTGACCACGACCTGCGACGCCGAGGCGGAGATCGACGAGGAGAGCTTCGCCTGGCAGGTGCTCACCACGCTGGCCAGGGAGGTCACCGCCACCCCCGACGGTGATCAGCTCAGGATCTCCCTGGTCGCGGGAGCGACCCCGCTTGGAGCCGCGCGCTGACATGGCGCCGGAGACGATTCGGTCGTCGAGGTCCAGGAGCACCAGCGAGGTGGATGACGCCCGCGCACGCTCCCGTGAGCTCTTCAGGGCCCTCGCCGGGCCGGACCTGCCCGACGCGGAACGGACCGCCGCTCGCGACGAGCTGGTCCACCTCAACATGGCGTTGGTCGAGTACTGCGCCTCCCAGTTCTACGGCCGCGGCGAGCCGCACGAGGACCTCGTCCAGGTCGGCGTCGTGGGCCTCCTCAACGCCGTGGACCGCTACGACCTCTCCCGTGACGTGGAGTTCTCGACGTACGCCGTGCCCACGATCCTCGGCGAGATCAAGCGCTACTTCCGCGACAGCCGGTGGGCCGTCAGCGTGCCGCGCCGCCTTCGGGACCTGCAGCAGAACCTCCGCGACGCCACCGCCGAGCTCTCCCAGGAGCTCGGCCGCTCCCCCACGGCCCGCGACCTCGCGACCCGGCTCGGGGTCAGCCTCGAGACCGTCGTCGAGGGTCTGGAGTCCAGCAACGCGTACGCAGCGCTGTCCCTCGACTCCGAGAGCGACGAGACCGCGCCGATGCTCGACTCGCTGACCGCCCACGACCTGCGCCTGGACGACGTCGAGGTGCGGGAGTCGATCAAGCCGGTGCTCGACAGCCTCTCCGCCCACGAGAAGCAGGTGCTGATGCTGAAGTTCTTCCGCAACAAGACCCAGACCGAGATCGCCGCCGAGCTCGGGGTCTCCCAGATGCAGGTCTCCCGGCTGCTCAACCGCTCGCTCGCCCAGCTCCGCAAGGCGCTGGAGGAGGACTAGTTCCTAGCCGCGCTCCTCGAGCGCGGCGATGCTCGCCGGCGCGAAGATGCCGACGAGGGCGACGACCGCGACCAGCGCCAGGCCACCTGCGATCGCGAGGTCGTCGCGCAGGTTCCAGGCCAGACCGAGCACGATCAGCTGGACGAGCACCAGCGGTGCACGCGCCCACGACTCCAGTCGCCAGAACATGGCGGCGCACCAGCCGATGCCGGCGGCGCAGAGCAGGAAGAACACGCCGCCCGCGATCGCGGTCGTGAGCGAGGCGGCGTCGGGGATGCGTACGAACTCCAGCGCTCCCCACACCAGCATCGCCGCGGTCTCGACGCCTGCGGCGATCACGGTCAGCAGGAGGGTCCAGGGGCGATGCGGCGCGGTCACCTCAGCAGCCTAGAACCCTCGCCAAGCGTGAGAAAATCCGCAGTAGCATACACCACGTGATTTGCGGGTAACTCACCGCGTTACCGAATTGTCTAGCCCCAGGAAGACTGAGTGTTACGGTCCGGTGACGAACCAGACACTGGTTAGGGGTTGTTTCGGCGTCCATTTCTTGGAACTCTAGAGACCAGCACGCACGTGAAGACATTCACACATCCCCGCCACGTGCCGACTCGCAGGGTCTCGAACCACCAGGGCCTTGCCCATCCTACGTCAGAAAGAGGGTCTACCCAGCCATGGATTGGCGCCACCGTTCGGCTTGTCTCGATGAAGACCCGGAACTGTTCTTCCCCATCGGAAACACCGGTCCGGCCATCCTCCAGATCGAGGAAGCCAAGCAGGTCTGCCGGCGTTGCGACGTCCGGGAGCAGTGTCTTCAGTGGGCTCTTGAGGCCGGTCAGGACCACGGCGTGTGGGGTGGACTGAGCGAGGACGAGCGTCGTGCGCTGAAGCGCCGCAACGCCCGCTCCCGTGTCCGCACCGCCGTCTGACCAAGCCCTAGAGGCCATCAACCCCTAGCGTTCCACCTAGAGCTCCAACGGCAGCTCGACCGCAGCTCTCGCCCCATGGCCGTCAGGCCGGGGCCCCAACGAGAGCCGGCCCCCGAGCTCGCCTTCGACGAGAGTCTTCACGATCGACAACCCCAAGTTTGTCGATGTGTCGAGACTGAACCCGTCGGGTAGTCCATGACCGTCATCCTCGATGGTCACCTGGAGATGCCCGGCGGGTTGCTGTCGTACGGACATCACGATCTTGCCGGTCTCGGGATCGCCAGGACCGTTGCCGCGGTAGCCGTGCTCGACTGCGTTCTGCAGCAGCTCGGTGACGACCATCGCCATCGGCGTGGCCACCTCCGAGGGCAGCGACCCGAACGATCCCTCCCGGCGCACCCGCACCGCGACGCCGACCGAGCTGACCTCTCCGACCATGGAGGCTAGCCGGTCGGCGATCTCGTCGAACTCGACGGTCTCCTCGACGGCCTGCTGCGAGAGGATCTCGTGGACCAGTGCAATGGATCCGACACGCCGTACGGCCTCGTTCAGCGCGTCCTGTGCGACACCGGAGTCGACCCGGCGCGACTGCATCCGGAGCAGCGCGGCCACGGTTTGTAGGTTGTTCTTCACTCGATGGTGGATCTCGCGGATCGTCGCGTCCTTGGTGACGAGCTCACGATCACGCCGACGCAGGTCGGTGACGTCGCGCAGCAGCACCAGCGCCCCGATCGCCTCACCCCGCGGCCGCAGCGGGATCGAACGCATGATGATCGCCATCACCCCGGTGTCGATCTCGGTGTCGCGGTGCGCCCGACCGCCGAGGACAGCGCTCAGCGTCTCCTCGTCGGGGCGCTTGCGCGGCGGCACCAGGGCGCGGGTCATCCCTGCCAGGGACTGGCCGGCGAGGTCGCCGGAGAGCCCCAGCCGGCGGAAGACGGAGAGCGCGTTGGGGCTGGCGTAGTCGACGACGCCGTCGGCATCCACCCGCACGAACCCGTCCCCGACCCGAGGGGTGTCGGTGTGGTCGCTGCGCTGGCCCACCGCGGGGAAGTAGCCGTTGGCGACCATCTGGGTCAGGTCGGCGGCGGTCTGCAGGTAGGACAGCTCGAGCTTCGAGGGCGTGCGTACGCCGAGCAGGTTGGTGTTGCGGCTCAGCACCGCGATGATGCGGCCGGCCCGGCGTACGGGAATGGTCTCGACCCGCACCGGGAGATCGTCGCGCCACTCCGGGTCACCCTCGCGGACGAGCCTGCCGGCGTCGACGGCGTCGTCGAGGGTGGCGTGGCGCCCCTTCGGCACGAACATGCCGACGATGTCGTCCACGTAGGCCGTGGGGCCGGTCGTGGGACGCATCTGGCCGGCCGCCCAGAAGCCGTTCCCGGACTTGTCCGGCAGCCACAGCACCAGGTCTGCGAAGGACAGGTCGGCCAGGATCTGCCAGTCGGCCATGAGCAGCTGAAGCCACTCGACATCATCGCTGTCGAGTTCGGTGTGGCTCTGCGCGAGCTCACTCAGGGTGGGCACGCGGACAGCGTAGATGTAGACCAAGGTATGCGCATTGCGCGGGTCGGTGGTCGGCGCGTGGCCGGGTTTGGCAGGATGTTCCCCATGTCGGAGGCGTACTGGCGGGAGGTTCATTCAACCGGCCTCGCCGTACCCACCGACCGGCCGCTGGGTGACCTCACCATCGAGCTCACCCGGATGCTCGGCGACCCGGATCCTGACGTACGCAGCGGGCTGGCCGTGCCGGCCCTGTCGACGTGGATCCAGCGCGGCGTCTACGACGACCTGCTGGGGGGCCTGGGTGACGGCATGGCGGCCGGGCTCGTGGTCGGTCTCGGCGACTCCGGCAACAACGGCGTCTTCCGCCGGGCCTCCTCGGTCGAGGCCCTGGCCCAGTGCATCGCCCGCGACAACGCCCGCTCGCTGGTGCGCGCGGAGAAGGTGCTGGAGTGGGGCGACCGGATCGCCACCTGGCTGCTGCGCGAGCGTGACCTGCGCGCCTTCGTTCCCGAGCGTGGCTGGGCGCACGCGGTCGCCCGCGGCGCCGACGCGCTCGGCACCCTGGCCGCCTCCGAGCACCTCGGCAAGCCCGAGCTGACGGTGATCCTCGACGTGGTCGCCGACCGGGTGCTCGCCCGAGGCGACACCATCTACGCTCACGGCGAGCCCGACCGGCTGGCGGCGGCGACGATGTCCGTGCTGCGCCGCAACCTGGTCCCGCTCAACATCATGGAGCCGTGGATCAACCGGATCGTCACCGTCGCCACCGCCACCCCGGAGACGCCCGACCGCGACCCGTTCCTGCTCACCGGCAACGCCGAGGCCTTCCTGCGGGCCCTCTACATCCAGCTCGCGCTCAGCAACGACATCCCGCAGATCCGCGGCGACCTGCTGCTGGTCGTCGTCGCGGCTCTGAAGAAGTCGAACGCCACCTACCTGTCCTGACGGCCGGTCGAGATTCGCCCTCCCGCACTTGGGTTTGAGAGACTGTGCCGAGGCCCCTCGGGGTCTACGTACCCCAATGGAGGAGATCATCATGGGCAAGACTGGCCGCAAGCGCCGCGCGCGCCGCAAGAAGGGCGCGAACCACGGCAAGCGCCCCAACGCCTGACCGCTGTCCCTCTTCTAGGGTCAGAGCTGTCAAGACGTAAGAGCCCCAGCCAATCGGCTGGGGCTCTCGTCGTGTCTGTGGCGGGTTCAGGACCTGGTGCGGAGCTCCTGGATCTGAACCATGATCTTCGCGCGCAGCTCGCCCGGGGCGATCTCGGTGCACGAGCGTGCCACGACCGCCTTGACGATGCGCTGCTGGTCGTACGTCTCCAGGCAGGGGTTGCAGCTCTGCAGGTGGAGCTTGACCTGGTCGGCATCGGCCGCGGTGAGCTCGTTGTCGATCAGGAAGACGATCTGCTCGAGGAAGTCCGCGCAGTCCGTCGGTGATGCGTCATGTTCGTGGGCACTCATGACGCACCTCCACGAGCGCCGGTCAGGCGCTGTCCTGAGCTTGTCGAAGAGTCGCTTGTTCGGACGTAGTCCGAGAGAAGATCGCGCAGCTGGCGGCGGCCGCGGTGAAGCCGCGACATCACGGTGCCGATCGGGGTTTCCATGATCTCGGCGATCTCCTTGTAGGCGAATCCCTCGACGTCGGCGAGGTAGACAGCGAGCCGGAACTCCTCCGGGAGGCGCTGCAGCGCGTCCTTCACCTGAGAGTCGGGCAGGTGCTCGAGCGCCTCCATCTCCGCGGACTTCAGCCCGGTCGAGCTGTGCGACTCGGCCCGCGCCAGCTGCCAGTCCTCGACGTCCTCGGACATCGACTGCTGCGGCTGGCGCTGCTTCTTGCGGTAGGTGTTGATGAAGGTGTTCGTGAGGATGCGGTAGAGCCAGGCCTTCAGGTTGGTGCCGGGCTTGAACTGGTGGAAGGAGGAGTAGGCCTTGGCGAACGTCTCCTGCACCAGATCCTCCGCATCGGACGGGTTGCGGGTCATCCGCATCGCCGCAGAGTAGAGCTGGTCGAGGAAGGGCAGCGCGTCCCGCTCGAAGCGCAGCGCGCGCTCCTCAGGGGTCTCGGTGGCCAGGTCTACGACCTCATCCGTCTCAATGTTGTCGCTCATCACGTCCCAGGGTACGCGCGCGACCATCGGGGCGCTCATCGGCGACATGTTCGCCGCCGGGCGTTCGAGCAGAATGGTCATGTTGCGTGAACGCCACGACGGCCGCCAAACATTCCCTGCTGTCCGAGGACCCGGCCGACCGCCGCGTCAGGACGTCTGCAGGACGAACATGCTCCACGAGGCCGGTGGCAGCTCGGCCTCGAGCGCGCCCCCCACGACCTTCGCCGAGTCGTACGCCTTCGGCACCACCCGGTCGGGATCCTCCATGCTGTTCACCGCGAACAGGTCCTCGCCACCCAGGACCGACGCCTCGACCAGCTCCACGCCGCCGAAGTGGCGCAGATCGGTGGAGAACGCCATGGCCTCCGACGGGTGCCGGTTGACGACGAACACCGCCACCCGGCTGTTCTCCGGGTCGTGGGTCGCCACGGCGTCGAGGACGGAGACGTCACCGTGCTTCGCCGTCGCCATCGTCGGCGCGACCACCCGCGGCTCGAGCACCTCGCCCTGCGCGAACCGGGCAGTCAGCGAGAACGGGTGGAAGATCGACTGCCGCCACGCCGGCCCGCCGGGCTCGCACCTGATCGAGCCGATGGTGTTGACCAGCTGGGCCTGACAGGCGGCGGTCACCCGGTCGCTGTGCTTGAGCAGCGTGATGAGCAGAGAGCCGACGACGACGGCGTCGAGCACCGTGTAGGCGTCCTCGCTGAGCCGAGGGGCGGAGGTCCATTCCTCCGGCATGCCCTCCTGCTGGAACTTCTTCAGGTACCAGACGTTCCACTCGTCGAAGGAGATGTTGATCCGCTTCGACGAGGAGAGCTTCGCCCCGATGTGGTCGGTGGTCGCGACGACCTCCCGGATGAAGAGGTCCATGTCGACCGACGAGGCGAGGAAGCTGGCGACGTCGTCACCCTCGAGCTCGTAGTAGGCGTGCGCCGAGACGAAGTCGACGACGTCGTAGGTGTGCTCGAGCACCGTCGCCTCCCACGCGCCGAAGGTCGGCATCGACCGGCCCGAGCTGCCGCAGGCGACCAGCTCGAGGTCGGCGTCGTGCTGACGCATACCGCTGGCCACCTCCTTGGCCAGGCGGCCGTACTCCTCGGCCGTCTTGTGGCCCAGCTGCCAGGGGCCGTCCATCTCGTTGCCGAGACACCACATCCGGATGCCGTACGGCTCGATGGCGCCGTGCGCGATACGACGCCCGGACAGCTCGGTTCCGCTGGGGTGGTTGGCGTACTCGAGCAGCTCGAGTGCCTCCGGCAGGCCGCGAGTCCCCAGGTTGACGGCCATGATGGGCTCGATAGCGGCCTTCCTGGCCCAGGTCATGAACTCGTCGAGACCGAACGCGTTGGTCTCGATGGTCCGCCACGCAGGATCCAGGCGGGTCGGCCGCTGGTCGCGCGGTCCCACTCCGTCCTCCCACTTGTAGCCGGAGACGAAGTTGCCCCCGGGGTAGCGAACAGCGGACACCCCGAGCTCGCGTACGAGATCCAGTACGTCCCCTCGCAGGCCGTCGCCGTCCGCCGTCGGATGCCCCGGCTCGAAGATGCCGCCGTAGACACATCGCCCCATGTGCTCTACGAACGACCCGAAGATCCTCCTGTTGACGGGGGCGACGGTGAACGCCGGATCGATCGTCAGCTTGCCGTTCTCCATGGGTTCCTCTCTCTGGTCCGGGGCAGCGGGCACCTGCAGCTACTCGAGCTCGTTCTCCAGATCGGCCTGCGCCTGGTCCAGCGCCTCCTTGGCCGGGACACCGTCCCCGAAGATCTGGTTGTACGTGCTGGTCGTGAACACCTCGTCGACCTTGGGAAGGTTCGGGTCCGCGAAGGACTCGAAGTGGCCGATGTCGCCCTTGACCTGGTTGAGCACGTCGAAGAGGTTGGTCCGGAAGTACTTGTTGTACTTGTTCTCCGGGTTGTGGGTGACCTCCTCGTCCTCCCACACCGACATGTTCACCGGGTCGAAGCCGAGCTCCTCCCAGACGGCGACGTTGGCCTCCGGCGACAGCTTCGCGAAGGCGAGCCACTCCATGGCGAACTCCTTGTCCGGGGAGCTGTCGATCACCGCGGTGCCGGTGCCGCCGCCACCGATCGTGGCGACCTCACCGCCCTCGATGACCGGCGCCGGCGCGATCGCGATGTCGCCGGCCAGGTCGGGCATGTAGTCGACGAACCGGGAGGTGTACCAGGCCGGGTAGACGACGGCCGCGTACTCGCCGTTGTTGATGGGGCCGTAGGCCTCCTCGATGTCCGGGCTGCCGCCCGGGATGGTCGAGATCGCGCCGGCTTTCTGCATCTCCTGCAGCAGCTCGATCGCCTCCACGACCTCCGGGCTGTTCACGGTGACGTTGCCGTCCTCGTCGAACAGGTTGCCGCCGACCTGCGCCATGACCAGCGGCTGCACGATGTTGGTGTCGGTGCTGGCGATGCCGAACGCCTTGCCGGTCGCCTTGTTGTACTTCGTGCCGGCCGCCTTGAAGTCGTCCCAGGTCTCGATGGTCTTGTAGTCGACCCCGGCCTTCTCCATCAACGGGACGTTGTAGAAGGCCACCTGGGCCCCCACGTGGGTCGGATATCCGAGCTGCTTCCCTTCCCGGTTGTACAGGTCCATCCGGGCCTGCACGATGTCGTCCTGGTACGGCTCGGCGGCCTCGGACAGCTCTGCCAGCGGCGTACGCCCGTCTTCGGAGACGAAGTTGGAGAACTTGTTCACCTCGATGTCCACGACGTCCGGGAGCCCCTTGCCGGAGTTGACCGCCAGCTGGAGCTTGTTGTGCATCTCGTCGTACGGGAAGACCGTGACGTCGAGCTTGATCTCCTTGTCGGGGTTCTTCTCGTTCCACTGCTCGGCCATCGCCTCGTAGTAGGTGCCGTGCAGCTCAGCGAACACCCACATGTCGATGCTGGTGCGGCCCTCGGCGTCAGGTCCGCCTTCGTCCTCGGAGCCGCCGCAGGCGCTCAGTGCGAGCGTCGCGGCGAGTCCTGCGGCGAGGAGGGAGGTGATTCTCCGCGTTGTCGTCATGGTTCTCTCCATCTGTGAGGTTGTGCAAGGGGTCACCCCTTGAGCGCCCCGGCCGTCATCCCAGCGACGAAGAACCGCTGGAACAGCAGGAACAGCACCAGGACGGGAAGGAGCGAGAACAAAGATCCGATGATGAGAAGCTCGTAGTTGTTCTCATGCGGGGTGAGCAGGGTGTTGAGCCCGATCGGGAGGGTGAACTTCGACTCCGACCGCAGCACCAGCAGCGGCCAGAGGAAGTTGTTCCAGATGATCATCCCGTTGAGGATGGCCATCGCCGCGAATGCCGGTTTCGCCACCGGCACCACGATCTTGAAGAAGATGCCGAACTCCGTGGCGCCGTCCATGCGGCCCGCCTCGAGCAGGTCCTTCGGGATGCCGAGGAAGTACTGCCGGAAGTAGAAGATCGTCACCGAAGCGGCCAGGAACGGCAGCACGATCACCGAGTAGGAGTCGGCCAGGCCGACGTCGTTCACCAGCACGTACAGCGGAAGCATCATGATCTCGAACGGCACGGCCATGAGCAGCAGCACGGCGATGAACAGCGCGGTCTTGCCCTTGAAGTCGTAGACCGCGAAGCCGTACGCCACGAACGAGCTGACCAACAGCGTCCCGGCCACCTGCACGACGGTGAGCAGGATCGAGTTGGCGAACCAGCGGAAGTACGGCCCGGAGTCGGTGAAGAGCATCACGTAGTTGTCCAGCGACAGCGACCCGAGGTCGATGTCGAAGGAGAGTCCCCGCCGGATGACGTCGTTGCCGTCCTGGAACGTCGCCACGAACATGATCAGCAGCGGAGCGAGCACGACAAGGGTCAGCACCAGCAGGAAGATCGTCATCAGGAGCGCGGTCTGGACCGAGCCGTGGAGCCAGTACGGCAGCTGGACCTTCGTACGCGGAGTCGGCTCGGCGCTCATCGCGCACTCTCCTTCTTGAAGGTTCCGCTGAGCGTGAGGAACGTCAGGTTGATGGTCATGATGACCACGAGCAGCACGACACCGACCGCCGAGGCGAAGCCGGGATCGTTCTGCTCGATCCCCCGCCGGTAGAGGTAGCCGACCACCGTGAGCCCCTGGTCGTTGGGCGAGGCGTTGCCGCGGTAGAGCATGAAGCTCTCCAGGAACATCGCCAGACCGCCGTACACGCTGATGGTGGTGACGTAGACGATGGTCGGCTTCAGGTTGGGCAGGGTGATGTGAAAGAACTGCTGCAGCTTGCTGGCCCCGTCGATGGTCGCGGCCTCGTAGTACTCCTCCGGGATGGCCTGCATGCCGGCGAGGAAGTAGAGGATGTTGACGCCGGTCCAGCGCCACATCGCCAGCGCCAGCAGGGCGATCAGCCCGCCGGTGTCGATGCGAAGCCACCGAACCGGGTCGAGGCCGAACACCCCGACGATCTGGTTCATCAGTCCGGTGCCGGTCTCGGCGAACATCAGCCGGAAGATGATCCCGGCGACGACAACAGAGGTCAGCGCCGGCACGAACATCGAGGCCTTGAAGACCGCCTTGACGCGCTCACTGCCGATCTTGGAGTTGATGAGCGCGGCCAGCACCAGGGGGATCGGGATCAGGAGCGCGATGGTCAGCACCATGTAGCGGGCACTGTTGAACATCGCCTTCCAGAAGAGCCGGTCCTCCCAGAGCCGCTGGTAGTTGTCCAGACCGATGAAGGCGGCCTGTCCGAACACCACCTCTTGAGTGCTCATGAGGAACGTCCGCGCGAGCGGGAGCAGCCAGAAGGCGAGCAGCGTGATGACGAACGGCGCGATGAAGAGGTAGGGCGCTGCCCTCTGCGAGTACAGCAGCCGCCGGAGAACGACCATCTGAAGGCTCCTCTTCGCTGAGGTATCCACCGGGTGGGCGAACCGCCGATTTACGACGATGCACGCCTCTCACCAGCGGGTTTACCACGTGGTAATCAGCGCATATCCTTGTCCTGCACTCAGACCCTGTCAAGACCCGAACGTGACATTCGCCACACGGAGTGGCCGGAAGGGCAGGCGGGGGCCGAGGCAAAATACCGATGTAGGCTGCCCCTGAACCGGGGGCACGAGGGAACACGAGGCGACGATGGCTGTGACGATGCGCGAAGTCGCGGCCGTTGCCCGTGTCTCGCCCAAGACCGTGTCCAACGTGGTGAACGACCATCCGAACGTGCACCCGGACACGCGTGCCCGCGTGCAGCAGGCGATCGCCGAGCTGGGCTACCGGCCGAACCATTCCGCACGCGGCCTGCGCTCCGGCCGCACCGGCGTCATCGGGCTGGCGGTGCCGGAGCTGAGGCAGGCCTACTTCGCTGAGCTGGCCGATGCCGTCATCGCGGCTGCGGCCAAGCGCGGACTGAGCGTCATCGTCGGACAGCTCGGAGGCGACCGCGAGCACGAGATCGAGCTCCTCACCCACGGGCTCCCCCAGACCGACGGCCTGCTCTTCAGCCCCGAGCGACTCGGCACCGAGGACCGCGACCTGTTGGCGTACGTCGATTTTCCGCTGGTCATGCTGGGCGAGTGGATCTTCGGCGGACCCACCGACCACGTGACGATGCACAACGTCAGTGCGGCCCGCGCAGCCGTCGAGCACCTGATCTCTCTGGGGCGACGGCGGATCGCCGTGATCGGCGCCCATCCGGACGACGAGACCCGGGTGATGGGGCCTTCGAACCTGAGGATCCAGGGCTACCGGGAAGCTCTGGCGGCCGCGGGTATCGAGCACGATCCCCGCCTCGAGCGCGTCGTCGCGCCCTGGCATCCGGAGGACGGCGCCGACGCGGCGCGGCAGCTGATCGAGTCAGGGCTGGAGTTCGACGCCATCTTCACCCTGACCGACTCGCTCGGGCTGGGTGCGCTCCGAGCTCTCGGCGAAGCGGGGCGCGTCGTGCCCGACGATGTGGCCGTGATCGGCTTCGACAACATCACCATCAGCCACCTGACCATTCCCTCGCTCTCCAGCATCGACCCCGGCCGGTCGGAGATCGCCGAGACGGCGGTCGGCATGCTCGTCGAACGCATCGAGTGGGGCGCAGGCTCATCGCGGCCCGCGCGGCTGCACAAGGCTGCCTTCGACGTCATCGTGCGGGAGTCGTCCGGCGGGACCGCCTCCGGAACACCGGCGACCTCTTCGCGGAGGTCCGGCGCGACGGCTCAGACACTCAGCGGTTGAGCCACCCGAAGGGCTCCTTCCCGACCTCCACCCGGTTGATGAGCCTTCCGACCTCAGCGACCTCGATCTCCACCGTGTCGCCGGGCTGAAGACTGAAGTCCATGTCGGGGACGATCCCGGTGCCCGTCGCCAGCACCGCACCGTCAGGGAAGTCGTTGGCGGCGAACAGGTAGTCGACGAGCTGCTGAATCGGACGTACGAGCTGGTTGGACGATGTCTTTGCCGCGACCACCTCGTGGTCGCTCCGGCGGACCACCAGGGTGATGGCAAGACCGGTGGCGTCGGGGACCTCCCATACGGGTCTGATGCCTGCCGCGAGCGCTGCTGCGCCGGCGTACACCTTGGCCTGGGGCAGGTAGAGCGGGTTCTCGCCCTCGATCGAGCGGGAGCTCATGTCGTTGCAGACCGAGTAGCCGATGATCTCGCCGTGGGCGTTGACCACGACGGCAAGCTCCGGCTCGGGTACGTCGTGGCCGGAGTCGGCCCGGATGCCGACCGGCTCGCCGTCGGTGACCAGGCGCCAGGCCGGCGCCTTCAGGAACAGCTCGGGCCGCTGCGCGGAGTAGACCTTGTCGTAGACCGACTGCTCGGCGCTCTCCTCCATCCGGGCGCTGCGCGAGCGGGCATAGGTGACGCCCGCACACCACAGCTCGGCCCTCCCGTCCAGCGGAGCGAGCAGGCGTGCGGACGAGACCGGGACCGGTGCCGCGGACGCGGACTCGACGGTCGCCCGGAGCTCGTCGCGCGGCATCGCGAGGAGATCCGCCATGGAATCGACACCGCTCACCGGGGTGATCGAGTCGTCCTTGAGTACGCCGACCTGCGGGCCGTTCCCGCTGTCGTATCGGACAAGGTGCATCGGCAGCTCCTCAATGGTTGTCGCGCGGGGTGCCCTTGGTCTGCGCCACGCGCTGATACTTCACCGCAGGCTCCAGGACCATGCCATCGGCGAGCTGGCCGACCATGGACCGCTGGATCTCCTGCCACGGGGTCTGCGACTCCGGCACCGGGAACTCCCCGAGCGCCTCGCGCCGCTCGGCCAGCTCCTCGTCCGAGACCAGCATGTCCGCCCTTCCCGCGGTGAGGTCGATCCGGACACGATCGCCCGTACGCAGCAGCGCCAGGCCTCCGCCGGCGGCGGCCTCGGGCGAGGCGTTGAGGATCGAGGGCGAGCCTGACGTACCGGACTGGCGACCGTCGCCCATGCACGGCAACGAGTGCACACCCCGCTCGATGAGTGCGGCAGGTGGCTGCATGTTCACGACCTCGGCCGAGCCGGGATAGCCGATCGGGCCGACACCCCGGATGAACAGGATGCACCCCTCGTCGATCTCGAGCGAGGGGTCGTCGATGCGGGCGTGGTAGTCCTCGGGCCCTTCGAACACGATCGCGCGGCCCTCGAACATGTTCGGGTGCTCGGGGTCGGAGAGGTAGCGTTCCCGGAACTCGTCCGAGATCACGCTGGTCTTCATGATCGCGCTGTCGAACAGGTTCCCCGTCATCACGATGAAGCCGGCCTGCTCCACGAGCGGGTTGTCGAAGCCGCGGATCACCTCGGCGTCCTCGCTCACCGTCTCGCGGCAGTTCTCGCCGATGGTCCGTCCGTTGACGGTGAGCGCATCCTCGTGGATCAGCCCGTGGGCCATCAGCTCGTGGACAACGGCAGGCACCCCGCCCGCGCGGTGGAACTCCTCGCCGAGGAACCTGCCGGCGGGCTGCATGTCGACCAGGAGCGGGATCCGGTGCCCGAGGCTCTCCCACTCCTCGATGCCGAGGTCGACCCCGATGTGGCGGGCGATCGCGTTGATGTGGACCGGAGCGTTGGTGGAGCCTCCGATCGCCGAGTTCACGACGATCGCGTTCTCGAACGCGTCCCTGGTCAGGACGTCGGAGGGTTTGAGGTCCTCGTGCACCATCTCGACGATGCGCCTGCCCGTCAGGTAGGCCACCCGACCGCGATCACGGTGCGGAGCCGGGATCGCCGCGGAGCCGGGCAGGCTCATCCCGAGGGTCTCGGCGAGGCTGTTCATCGTCGCTGCGGTACCCATGGTGTTGCAGTGGCCGGGCGAGGGCGCAGAGGATGCGATCAGCTCGGTGAACTCCGCCTCGTCGATCTCCCCCGCCGCGAGCATCTGGCGCGCCTTCCAGATGATCGTGCCCGAGCCGATGCGCTCCCCCTTGAGCCAGCCGTTGAGCATCGGCCCGCCCGAGAGCACGATCGCCGGGATGTTCACCGTGGCCGCCGCCATCACGCACGCCGGCGTGGTCTTGTCACACCCCGTCGTCAGCACCACCGCGTCGAGGGGATATCCGTAGAGGATCTCCACCAGACCGAGGTAGGCGAGGTTGCGGTCCAGCGCCGCCGTCGGCCGCTTCCCCATCTCATGGATCGGGTGCACCGGGAACTCGAACGCGATCCCGCCCATCTCCCGGATCCCGTCGCGTACGCGCTGCGCCAGCCCGAGGTGGTGCCGGTTGCAGGGCGACAGGTCCGAGCCGGTCTGCGCGATGCCGATCACCGGCTTGCCCGACTGGAGCTCCTCGCGCGTCACTCCCCAGTTCATGTAGCGCTCGATGTAGAGCGCCGTCATCGGGGGATTGGCCGGGTTGTCGAACCAGTCCCGGCTGCGCAGGCGAGGGGCGTTTACCACGTTGTAAACCCTAGCGCCGACACTCACGGCTCGCCCCGAAATCGCCCATGTCCCGACTCGGCGGGCCAGCGACCCGCCGGTACGACGTCGATCCGGCTAGACGATGACCTCGCGGACCAGCCACTCCAAGGTGGACTCGATCAGGATCGCGTCGGCGTCGGCCTGGGTGATCGGGCCACGTTTGCCGACGACGAGAGAATGGTCCGCCCCCGGGATCGGGGTGACCTCGATCCCCTCCGGGAACTCCTCGGGCTTGCCGAACCTGTCCCGGGTGCCCTGCAGCACCAGCGTCGGCACCCTGGACTCCAAGAGCTCGTAGGCGCGCGAGATGCCCGGTTTGGCGATCGGATGCAGCGGGAAGGCCAGGCAGAGCGCCCCGGCGGCGCCGAACCCCCGCGCCGTACGGACCGCCGAGCGGGCCCCGGCGGAGCGGCCTCCGACCACCAGCGGTGTGCGCACCCGCATCCAGTTGGCGGCCAGGGTCAGCGCCGTGTCGAGGGACTTGGGCGGCGTGGCCACCGGCTTCCCCTTGACCCGCCAGGGCTGCTCGAAGCGGACCACGGTGATGCCCTGGGCCGGCAGCGCGTCGTTGAGCGCCATCAGGTCGTGGGTGTCGATGCCGTTGCCGGCACCGTGGGAGAGCAGCAGGGTCGCCTGTGGTCGCCGCGCCCGGCGGGTGTAGAGCCGCCCCTGTCCGTAGGGCGTGTCGATCATCTGCGTCGTGGTTCCACCCATGTCATCCCCAGGCTTCCTCGATCGGCAGCGGCTCGACGAGCTCGCGGCCGTTGTTGCGTACGTTGCTCACCAGCGTCGAGACCGGGTAGGCCTCCAGCCGGCCGGGCGCCGCCGGGGTCAGCAGATCCAGGTCGCCCGGACGGGTCGGGTCGAGCCACTGGTCCCAACGCTCACGTTCCACCATGAGCGGCATCCGGTCGTGGATCCGCCCGAGGGAGTCCTCCGCCTCGGTGGTGATCACCGTGCAGCTCCACAGCCACCGGCCGGGGTCGTCCTCGGCCTTGGCAGGGTCGGGCCACAGCTCGTAGAGCCCGGCCATCGCCAGCACTCCCCCGTCCTTCGGAGTGATGAAGTACGGCTGCTTGCGGGCCCGTCCCTTTCCACTCAGCACCTTCGCGTCCTTGGCCTCGGTGGCGTACCACTCGAAGTAGCCGTCGGCCGGCAGCAGACAGCGGCGCTTGGCGAAGGCCCGGCGGTAGGCGGGCTTCTCGCCCACGGTCTCCATCCGGGCGTTGATCATCCGGTTGCCGATCTTGACGTCCTTGGCCCACGACGGGACCAGGCCCCAACGTACGGAACGGAGCTGGCGCTCGCTGGACACATCACCGTCCTCGCGCGGCGGACGCTCGAGGACGGCATAGACATCGTCGGTCGGGGCTACGTTGTAGCTCTCGGTGAGCGGCTCCTGCAGGCGCAGCTCATCGATCTCGAACTCCTCGGCCAGCTCGTCGGGTTGGCGGCTGGATGCGTAACGACCGCACATACGTTCACCATAGCGCCGCGCGGCAGTGGTGTTCGGAGGTATTCCTAGGCTCCGCGGGCGAGCTCGTCGAGCAGGATGCCCGCAGACCGGTCGTTCTCAGGGAGTCCCTCGATCCAGATCCGGTCGGCGCTGTGCTCGACCATCCGCTTGAGGAGCCCGAGCCGTTTGACCAGCGTCTCGTCACGCGGGGCGACCACGACCATCCGACTGTGGCCGACCTGTCCGACGGCGGCCGCGGTCGCGAAGACGGTGCGAGCGGTCTGGCCCAGCAGCGACATCCGGCGGGCGGTGGCGATGCTGTCGGTCCTCCCACCGGGGGCGCCCGGGAGGTGGGCGTCGGTGACGACCAGCGCGTGGCTGCGCGCCGTGGCCTCACGGTAGAGGTCCGAGATGCGTTCGCGCAGGTGCGCGAGGGTGGCGAGACCGGTGAGCGGGTCGGCGCAGGAGATGGTGTGCAGGTAGCCCAGCGTCGCCTCGCTCCAGGCGACGGACAGCGCGTGCATCTCGGTGAACGCCGGGTCGCGGTCCTCCAAGGCCTGAGTCGTCATCCGAAGGTCCTCGAGGCTCTCCCCGAGGGACACGCCTGACTCGGCGAGGTCATGGCCGGCGACCCAACAGGCCTCGGCGACGTAGCTGCTGCGCTCGACGAGCGCCTCCGCGACAGCCTCGAACCGCGGCGGGAGCGCCGCGCGCTGCTCGTCGGAGAGCTCTATGAGTTCAGGCGAGGTGGATGCAGGCGCACGCCGACCTCGGGAGAACAGCCGCACAACTCACCTCTTTCCTCGTGTTTCCTGGCGTTGGTGTCGTTCCTTGTCCGAAGCTGCTGGGTCACGGATACAGTGGTGCGCGCGTAAACCGATCGCGCTGCACATGGACTTGACGTACTAAATCGGCAACCATGACGCGGTGGCGACCCACATTTTCTGGGTTTTCGCGAAAGTTGTTGTCAGATCCGGGGAGGGGGCGTGACGTGCGGGCTTCCGTAGTCGTTAGCACAACGCATGTCTCCCGTCGGCGCAACCCGCGTCATACCTCCGTCCTTCTAACGTCTCTGGTGCTGTGAGCGAATCGACCCCCACCTCTCTACCCACCCTCGACGCCCCTGGCGACGCCGAGCTGATCACCGCTGTCCGCGGCGGGGACCTGGATGCGTACGGGACTCTGTTCGAGCGCCATGTCGAGGCCGCCCGCCGCCTCGCCCGCCAACTGGTGTCGCCCGGCGACGCCGACGACCTCGTCTCCGAGGCGTTCGCCAAGGTGCTCAACGTGCTGCAGCGGGGCGGCGGCCCGGACCTGGCGTTCCGCGCCTACCTGCTGACGTCGCTGCGCCGGCTCCACGTGGACAAGATCCGTGCCGCCTCGAAGCTGACCACGACCGACGACCTGACCCCGTTCGACCCGGGCGTGCCGTTCGAGGACACCGCGGTGTCGGGCTTCGACAACCAGGCCGCGGCGAAGGCGTTCCAGCAGCTTCCGGAGCGCTGGCAGCAGGTGCTGTGGCACACCGAGGTCGAGGGCCAGAAGCCGGCCGAGATCGCGCCGATGCTCGGCATGTCTGCCAACTCGGTCTCCGCGCTCGCCTACCGGGCTCGCGAGGGCCTCAAGCAGGCGTTCATCTCGATGCACGCGCAGGACGCCGGCGAGGAGGCCTGCGCCACCACGCGCGCCAACCTGGGTGCCTACATCCGCAATGGCTTGTCCAAGCGTGACTCGACGAAGGTCGACGACCACCTGCAGGACTGCCGTCCGTGCACCGCGATCTACCTCGAGCTCACCGAGGTCAACTCCGGGATGGGCGCTTGGCTCGCTCCGGCCCTGCTCGGCGCCGCGGGCGCGGGCTACCTCGCCGTCGGAAGTGGCGTCGCCGCCAAGGGTGGCGTGGTGCTCTTCTTCGGGCGAGTCAGGGACTGGGTCCTTGGCGATCCCGTGGGACGTACGGTCGGTGCGGGTGCCGGTGTCGCGGCCGCTGCGGCCGTGGCCGCCGGGCTCGTACTCACCGGCGGTGACCCGGCTCCGGAGGTCCCGGCCGCCGACGAGCCTGCCGCCGAGGCACCGGCCGACCCTGCTCCGGCTCCGGCCGATCCGGTCGCACCTCCGGCCGACAACCCTGCGGCACCGCCCGCAGCGGCACCGCCTCCCGCCGACCAGCCGGCCGACCCGCCCGCTGACACGGCTCCCGCCCAGACGCAGCGGGCGCCGGTCATCACCACGCCACTCTCCCCGGTGAGTGGGCAGCCCGGCGGCAAGACCGTCATCGACCTGACCCAGGGAGCGACCGACGCCAACGGCGATCCGCTCTCGGTCAAGGAGGCCACCGTCGCCTCCCCCGCCCACGGCACCGTCTCCATCGGCGGCGCGTCGACCTCCGGCGGTAAGGGCGGCAGCGTCAGTGGCGCGATCTTCGGCGGTCTGCGGATGGCCGGCGAGCCCGTCACCACGGTCACCTACCAGGCCGACCTCGGCTGGCGGGGAACCGACACCATCGAGTACGTCCTCACCGACGGCAACGGCGGCGAGGTCGCCGGCACCGTCGACGTGACCACGCCCAACGCCGACCCGAAGGCCGCCGACGACGCCGCCACGGCGACAGTCACCGTTGACGACGGCAACAACGGCGTGGGCAACGGCGGTGAGGAGCGTTCGGCCAAGACCACCATCGACGTGCTCGCCAACGACACCGACGACAACGACGACGACGTGCTCCGGCTCGTCACGATCACCGAGAAGCCCACTCACGGCGAAGCCGTCATCGAGGACGACAAGGTCGTCTACACGATGGCGCCCGACTACACCGGGACCAGCGACACCTTCAGCTATCAGATCTCGGATGGCCACGGCGGCACGGACGTCGGCACGGTGGAGGTGACCTTCGAGGAGGCTCCGCCGGTGCACGACGCCGAAATCGCCCTGGATCACCTGCCCTACGACGGGTACGAGCACATCGAGGTCACGGCGGAAGGCATCCCCGAAGGGGACTACACCGCGACATTCAGATACAAGGCGACCGGCGTCGCGCAGCCGTATCCGGAGTCCTCGAACCCACAATCGATGTGGGCATGCTCGCAGCTTGCCGTTCCGCCTGTGCCGCAAGGCGGCGTCGTCGAGGGCGAGTGCACCCTGTCCAGCACGAACAACGGCCAGGACGTACTCCATTTCGACTTCATTGCCGACGGTGAGTGGACGTTCGAGGCGAGCCTCACCGCTGTGGGCTACACCGACCCCGAGCCCGGGAACGACGGCGTCAGCGCCGCGGGCACCGGATCCCCTGAGCCGTCGCCTACCCCGACGCCGGACGTACCGCAGGTGCCCACGCCGCCCACCACCCCTGATGTTCCGCAGGTGCCCACGCCGCCCACGACTCCTGATGTTCCGCAGGTGCCGACGCCGTCCTCGGACCTTCCCAGCGTCCCGGGCAGTCCCAGCGGCAGCCCCTCGCTGCCCGAGGATCCTGAAGTGCCCAGCGCCAGCCCGAGCGCGACGCCCGAGGTCGAGCGCGGCGCCGCAACGGGCGGTCTGACCTGGAAGGGTTTCCTGAAGGCGCTCGGGATCGAGTGATTTCATCCCCGGTGACCGACGGCCGCCTCTGCTGGCGGAACCTCTAAAGTTGGACCTGTGACTACCACGACCGACCGTGCCGCTGACCCTGCCAACGGGCCGGCCGACCCTTGGCCGGCGCCCCGTGCGCACGGTCCGGTGACGGCGACCGTGTCGCTGCCCGGAAGCAAGTCGCTCACCAACCGGGCGCTGGTTCTCGCCTCGATCGCGGACGGGCCCAGCGTCGTACGTCGTGCGCTTCGGTCCCGCGACACGCTGCTGATGGCGGCAGCGCTGACGTCGTTGGGGTCGCAGGTGGACACTTCGGGCGACGACTGGGTCGTGACGCCCGACACATTCGGCGCCGATGCCGAGGTCGACTGCGGGCTGGCGGGGACGGTGATGCGGTTCGTACCTCCGGTGGCGGCGCTCTCCACCGGCACGGTCGCCTTCGACGGCGACCCGCACATGCGCAAGCGGCCGGTCGGCGAGGTGCTGCGTGCGCTCCGTGATCTCGGCGTGGACATCGAGGGTGACGGGCTGCCGTTCACGATCCAGGGGCAGGGCGTCGTGCCCGGCGGGACCGTGGTGGTCGACGCCTCCGCCTCGAGCCAGTTCATCAGCGCGCTGCTGCTCGCGGGCGCGCGCTACGAGCAGGGAGTGGACGTACGCCACGACGGCAAGCCCGTACCGTCGCTCCCCCACATCGACATGACGGTCGCGATGCTGCGCGAGCACGGCGTAGCGGTCGACGACTCTGACGCCAACCGGTGGACGGTCGCACCAGGACCGATCAAGGCGCTGGACCGCACCATCGAGCCGGACCTGTCCAACGCGGCGCCGTTCCTGGCGCTGGCCGCGATCTCGGGTGGGACCGTCACCGTGCGCGACTGGCCGCAGGCCACCGACCAGCCGGGCGACCAGCTGCGCGAGGTGCTCTCGCTGATGGGCTGCGAGGTGCGGATCACCGACGACGGACTGACCGTGACTGGACCGGAGCAGCTCATCGGGATCGACCTGGACATGCACGACATCGGCGAGCTCACCCCGGCTGTCGCCGCGCTGTGCGCGCTCGCCTCGACGCCCTCGCACCTGACCGGCATCGGCCACATCCGCGGCCACGAGACCGACCGCCTCGCCGCGCTCGCGCGCGAGCTGGGTGCGCTCGGCGCCGACGTCACCGAGCATCCCGACGGGCTGACCATCCGCCCTGCACAGCTGCACGGTGGGGTCTTCCACACCTACGCCGACCACCGGATGGCCCACGCCGGCGTGATCATCGGGGCTGCCGTCGAGGACGTCCTGGTCGAGAACATCACCACCACCAGCAAGACCTTCACCGACTTCGCGCCCTTCTGGGCTCGGCTGTTCTGAGCACCTGATGGCGAAGGCACAGCGGCGCTACGGGACCGAGGACGTCGAGCACTACGACCGTCCCCGGCGCCGCACCCGGCCGCGTACGAAGGACCGGCCCAGCTATGACGAGGCCGACCTCGGCCGGGTGATCACGGTCGACCGCGGCCGGTTCACGCTGGTCATGGACGAGGCGCCCGAGGTCGAGGTGTGGGCGGTCAAGGCCCGCCCGCTGGGCCGCAAGGGTGTCGTCGTGGGCGACCGGGTGAAGGTCGTCGGCGACACCTCGGGCGCAGAGGGGGCGCTGGCGCGGATCGTCGAGCTCGAGCCCCGGGAGACGGTGCTGCGGCGTACGGCCGATGACGACGACCCCGTCGAGCGGGTCGTGGTCGCCAACGCCGACCAGCTGGTGATCGTCACCGCGATCGCCGACCCCGAGCCACGCACCGGGTTCATCGACCGCGCGCTGGTGGCTGCCCTGGAGGCCGGCATCGACCCGCTGCTGTGCATCACCAAGGCCGACCTCGCCGACCCGGAGTCGCTGGTCTCGATCTACCGGTCGCTGGGGGTGCCGTGGGTGGTGACCCAGCGCGGCGGCGACATGAGCGCGCTGCAGGAGAGGCTCGACGGACGTACGTCGGTCCTCCTCGGCCACAGCGGGGTGGGCAAGTCGACGCTGGTCAACGCGATCGTTCCTGACGCCGGCCGCGAGGTCGGGCACGTCAACGCGGTCACCGGCCGGGGGCGGCACACCTCCACGTCGGCGTTGATGCTGCGGCTCCCGGGCTCTGCCGACAGCGGGGGCTGGATCATCGACACCCCGGGGATCCGTACGTTCGGGCTGGCTCACGTCGAGCCGGAACGGCTCATCGTCTCCTTCCCCGATCTGCAGGAGGCGACGGCCGAGTGCCCGCGCGGCTGCTCGCACGCCGCCGATGCGCCGGAGTGCGGGTTGGACACCGCGATCGAGGACGGCAGGCTCGATCCGGAACGGGTCGCCTCGTTCCGTCGCCTGCTCGAGGCGCGGTCGGTGCCGACGTACGCCCTCTGAGGGGCCGAGCCCTCGATGCCCCGGCCGGTGTTTTCGTGGGGAACCGGTTACCAGGGGAGGGTTCGCACGGCGAGCGGAGCCACTAGAGTGGATCCTCGTGGCGAGCACTCCTGACTACAACGACGACCTGCGGCTGGCGCACCTGCTGGCCGATGACGCCGACTCGCTGTCGACGTCGCGGTTCAAGGCGCTCGACCTGCATGTCATGACCAAGCCCGACCTGACCCCCGTCTCGGACGCGGACAAGGCCGTGGAGGAGTCGATCCGGCGTACGCTCTCCCGCGCGCGTACGCGGGACGCGATCACCGGCGAGGAGTCGGGATCCTCCGGATCGTCCAGCCGACGCTGGATCGTCGACCCGATCGACGGAACGAAGAACTTCGTGCGCGGTGTGCCGGTCTGGGCGACACTGATCGCGCTCGCGGTCGACAACGAGGTCGTGATGTCGGTCGTCTCCGCGCCCCAGCTCGGGCGGCGCTGGTGGGCGGCGAAGGGCCAGGGCGCCCACACCGGCAAGTCGCTGATGAAGTCGACCCGCTGCCAGGTCTCGGACGTACGCCGCCTGGAGGACGCCTCGATGTCCTACTCCTCGCTGCACGGCTGGGAGGAGCGCGATCGGCTGGAGGACTTCCTGGCGCTGATGCGCAGCTGCTGGCGCACCCGTGCCTACTCCGACTTCTGGTCCTACATGCTCGTCGCCGAGGGCGCGGTCGACATCGCGGTCGAGCCGGAGCTCGAGCTCTACGACATGGCCGCGCTGGACATCATCGTGCGTGAGGCCGGCGGCCAGTTCACCTCACTTGCCGGCGACCCGGGGCCGTGGGGCGGCAACGCGCTGGCCACCAACGGTCACCTGCACGACGCCGTGCTCTCCTTCCTCGGCGGGCTGCCCGACGGCAACAACGACGCCGACTGGCCGGCCGCGCAGCCGGGATCGGTCACCGCGTTCCGCCGGCCGGGCACCGAGTAGCCGCGTTCCGGAACAGACCCTGGCGTGACGCACGTCACGGCCGCTACCGTTGGTGCATGAAGATCGCGGACGTACTCACTCGCAAGGCGATCGCAGAAGTCGTCACGATCGCATCAACCGCCACCGTGCGTGACCTGCTCGGCGTGCTCGCCGAGCACCGCATCGGGGCCTGTGTCGTCAGCAGCGACAGCACCGCCGTCGCCGGGATCGTCTCCGAGCGCGACGTGGTCCGGCGCCTCCACGAGAACGACGCGCTGCTCGCCGCCGAGGTCTCCTCGATCATGACCGCCGAGGTCGAGACCTGTGCTCCCGAGGCCACCATCGACGAGATCCTGGGCATCATGACCACCCGCCGGATCCGGCACATGCCGGTCGTCTCCCCCGACGGCGCTCTGGTCGGCATCGTCAGCATCGGCGACCTGGTCAAGCACCGCATCGACCAGCTCGCCTTCGAGCGCGACCAGCTCGAGGCGTACGTCCACCAGACCTGAGATCCTCTCCGGATCCGACCTTCACAGGACCTGCACAACTTCTGCAGCCTTTCCGGCGGCTCGGGCTTCTAGCCTGAGCATGTGCCAGAACATCTGACCCTCACCCGCCGGGTCCTCGTCGTCGAGGACGAGCCGGTCATCAACCAGGCCGTCTCGGACCGGCTCGAGGCGGAGGGGTACGACGTCGTCCGGGCGTGGGACGGCCCCGGGGCGGTCTCCTGCTTCGAGGAGACCTCGCCCGACCTGGTCGTCCTCGACGTGATGCTGCCCGGCTACGACGGCCTGGAGGTGTGCCGCCGGATCCAGGCCGTACGCCCCGTGCCGGTGCTCATGCTCACCGCGCGTGTCGACGAGGCCGACGTGCTGGTCGGGCTCGGCGTCGGGGCCGACGACTACCTGACCAAGCCGTTCCGGGCCCGCGAGCTGGTGGCCCGGGTCAACGCGCTCCTACGGCGGGTGGAGCGGGCCGCCGAGCTGGCCGGGTCGCCGCGGCGTACGGCTGAGATCGGGGGGCTCCGGATGGATTCGGCGGCCCGGCGGGTGTGGGTCGACGGGTCCGAGGTCCGGCTGACGCCGACCGAGTTCGACCTGCTGGTCTGCCTGGCGGCCGACCCCGGCGCCGTGGTCACCCGCGAGCGGCTGCTCGCCGAGGTCTGGGGCTGGAACGACGCCTCCGGCACCCGCACCGTTGACAGCCACGTGAAGGGGCTGCGCGCCAAGATCGGGTCCGAGCGGGTGCGCACCGCGCACGGCGTCGGCTATGCGCTCGAGGCCGGCGAATGACTCCGCTGGAACGGGTCTCCTCGATCAAGGTCAAGCTCGGGCTCCTGGTCGCCGCGAGCGCGCTGGTGGCGGCGGTCGTCGCCTCCGTCGGGCGGATCACCGGGGTCTCCCCGTGGATCTCCATCCCGGTCACGATCGGGATCGCGCTCGCGGTCACCCAGCTGCTGGCGGCCGGGATGACCTCGCCGCTGCGGCAGATGACCGTCGCGGCCCGGCGGATGGCACGGGGCGACTACTCGGTCTCGGTGCCTGCCGTCGGCGCCGACGAGGTCGGTCAGCTGGGCCGGGCGTTCAACACGATGGCCAGCGACCTCGGCGCCGTCGACCGCCAGCGCCGCGACCTGGTCGCCAACGTCTCCCACGAGCTGCGTACGCCGCTGGCGGCTCTCACCGTCGTGCTCGAGAACCTCGTGGACGGCGTCGGATCCGACCCGACCGCGCTGCAGACCGCGCTCGGCCAGGCCGAGCGGCTGAGCCGGCTGGTCGAGGACCTCCTCGACCTGGCGCGGGTCGACGCCGGCAAGGCACCGCTGAGCACCGTCTCGGTCGAGCTCGGCCCGCTGCTGGAGGCCTGTGTCGCGGAGACGTTGGCCAACGGGCGGCCGGTCAGCTACGAGATCGACGCGCCGGCCGACCTGGTCGTCGACGCAGACCCCGATCGCCTCAGCCAGCTTGTCGTCAACCTGCTCGACAACGCCTCCCGGCACAGTCCTCGCGGCGGCGTGGTCACCGTGCGCGCCGGAATCGACGGCGAGCGCTACCACCTCGAGGTCCTCGACTCCGGGCCCGGCATCCCCGTCGCCGACCGCGGGCGCGTCTTCGAGCCGTTCGGCACGCTCAGATCCTCCGGCGAGGGTGGCGGGACCGGGCTCGGGCTCGCGATCGCCCGGTGGGTCACCGACCTGCACGGCGGCTCCATCGCCTTCCTCGACCCGCTCCCCGGCGCCGCCGGCGCCCGGGTGCGCGTCGACCTTCCGGTGCGGCCACCCGCGCGCACCGTCCCTGATCAGCTCAGTCCCAGTCATCTCACCCCCACCCACGAGGAGAGCCAGATGCCCACCACTCCCCCGGCGGCCGAGCCCGCCGAACCAGCTCAGCCGGTCGACGCCCCCAGCGCCGATCCCAAGGCCGCGTATGCCACCCCGTCGGTCCTCGACGACATCTTCGGCACGTACTGGCCCGATTCAGGTGTCGCGGGCAGGTTCGGGCTCTTCATCGGTGCCGTGGTCGCCGGCCTGCTCGGCGGCCTGCTGATCCCCGATCGCAACGCCGGGCTCGGCACGGTCATCGTGCTGCTGGCCGCCGGCGGGGTCGTGATGCTGGCGAGCGAGAAACGTCGCAGCCTGTTCCCGATCGTCTGCTACGTCCTGTTCGCACTGCTCTCCTCGGTCGCGGTGTTCCGCGACGCCGAGTGGCTCGTCGTGCTGTGTCTGCTCACGGCGATCGCGGTGATCCTGTGTGCCTCCACCCAGGCGAAGACCCTGCTCGGGATCGTGCTGACCGGGATCTCCTGGCCGCTGGCGGGGCTGCGTGGGATCCCATGGTTGGGGCGGACCCTGACCAGCGTCTCCGGTCGCGGCCACGGCGCCGCCGTCGCCCGCACCACCGTGCTCTCCCTGCTCGGGCTGGTGATCTTCGGGCTCCTGTTCACCACCGCCGACGCGGTGCTGGGCAGCTGGGTCGACCAGTTCGTCCCGGACGTACGGCCTGACACCTTCGCGGCTCGGATCTTCATGACCGTCTTCGTCTTCGGGGTCGTGATGGGCGCTGCGTACCTGGCTGTGAATCCGCCCCGGATCGACCGCAACGAGCGCACCTCCCAGCCCGTCGCCAACCGCTATGAGTGGCTGGCTCCGGTCGGTGTCGTGGTCGCCGTCTTCGCCGCGTTCCTGATCGCGCAGGCGACCGCGGTCTTCGGCGGCGAGGACTACCTGCGCGAGACGACGGGGCTGACGTACGCCGAATACGTCCACCAGGGGTTCGGCCAGCTCACCGTCGCGACCGCACTGACCCTGCTGGTGATCTGGGCGGCGGCGCGCAAGGCGCCGGTGGAGACCGTCGCCGACCGGCTGTGGCTGCGGATCGCGCTCGGGCTGCTCGCCGCGGAGGCTCTGGTCGTCGTCGGGTCGGCGCTGTACCGGATGCACCTCTACCAGGAGGCGTACGGCTTCACCCAGCTCCGTCTGCTCGTAGATGTCTTCGAGGCCTGGCTGGGCCTGCTGGTCATCGCCGGGCTGGTCGCCGCGGTGACCGGCACGGCGATCGCCGGCGGGCTCTGGCTCGGCCGGTTCGCGCTGGTCAGCGGCGCTGTCGCGCTGCTCGGGATCGCCGCTATCAACCCGGACGCGTGGATCGCCGAGCACAACGTCTCGCGCTATGAGGAGACCGGCAAGATCGACACCGACTTCCTCGCCGAGCTCAGCGACGACGCGGTGCCGGCGCTGAAGAAGCTCCCCGACGACCTGCGCAGCTGTGTGCTCGGGCCCAGCGATCGCGAAGACGACTGGCTGGAGTGGAACCTCGGCCGGGAGCGGGCCGACGGACTGACCACGATCTACCCCGGGACGGCCGATACGACGGTGGTGTGCCCCAGCGAGTCTCGATACGTAGACTGAATTCATGAGCCAGAAGCCTGAGATCGACTTCGTCGACCCCACCCCTCCGACCGACCTCGTCATCAAGGACATCACCATCGGTGACGGCGAGGAGGCCACTGAGCGCGACCGCGTATCGGTCCACTACGTCGGTGTTGCGCTGTCCACCGGTGAGGAGTTCGACGCGTCCTACAACCGAGGCGAGCCGCTCGACTTCCGCGTCGGCATCGGCCAGGTCATCCAAGGCTGGGACCAGGGCATCCTCGGCATGAAGGTCGGCGGCCGCCGCCAGCTCGTCATCCCGCCCCACCTGGGCTACGGCGACCGCGGCGCCGGCGGCGCGATCAAGCCCGGCGAGACCCTGATCTTCGTCTGCGACCTGGTCAAGGTCGAGAAGTAAGCAGCTCGGACGCAGCGAGGCGGTGATCCTTCGGGGTCACCGCCTCGCTCCTTGTTCGGCCAGGTCCTACCAGGGCACGTCGAAGTCGGCCTCGTCCGATACCCGGGCCGCCTGGCCGGCGTACTCGACGACGTCGCCGAGGCGGAGCTGACGGCCTCGACGGAGCTCGATCTCACCGTTGACCTTCACCTCACCCGCGGTGATCGCCGGGCGCGCCTCGGAGCCGGCCTCGACCAGGTTGGCCAGCTTCATGAACTGACCGAGCCGGATGACCTCGTCGCTGATGGGTACGTCGAAGGGTTCACTCACGGCACCCATCCTCCTCTCTCGCCGAGACGTCACAAAAAACGGCCGAGGCGTCACTGCGGGCGGCCGAGGCGTCGCGTACGTCGGCCGAGTTGGCACGAGATGACATCTCGGCCGACGTACGTGACGTCTCGGCCGACGTACGTGACGTCTCGGCCGACGCGGGTGACCTCTCGGCCGACGTATCCGACACCTCGGCGGGTCACTCCATCAGGACGGCGACGGTGTGGATGATCACGCCGACGAGGCCACCGACGATGGTGCCGTTGATGCGGATGAACTGCAGGTCGCGGCCGACGAAGAGCTCGATGCGGCGGGCGGCCTGCTTGCCGTCCCAGCGCTGGATGGTGTGGGTGATGACGGTGGTCGCCTCGCGGCCGTAGCGCTTGACGACATAGACGGCCACGTCGGAGGCGAGCGCGTCGTAGCGGCGCTGGAGGGCCTCGTCGAGGACGACCTTCTGGGCGTAGCGGACGACCTCGTCCAGGGCGCGGCGACGGACGACGCCTTCGGGATCGCGCAGCGAGGTGGTCAGTGCACGGCGCAGGGCATCCCAGATGGAGATGGCGGTGTTGATGACGCCGGGGTGGTCGAGCACCCGCTCCTTGAGCCGTTCGGCGCGCTCCATGGTCGCCTGGTCGTGCTGCAGGTTGTCGGCGAGGTCGGCGAGCATCGTGTCGATCGCCTTGCGGGCACGGTGCTCGGGGTCGTCGCGGATGTCGGCGATCCAGCGGACCAGCTCGACGTGGATGCGGGCGGTCACCGGCTCACGCAGCACCTGGGGCGTCCACCACGGCGCCCGCTCGCCGAGCACCTCGGTGACGATCTCCTCGTTCTCCTCCAGCCAGCCGTGCAGCTCGACCAGCGCCAGGTCGACCAGACCGTGATGGACGCCGTCGTCCAGCGCCGCCTGCAGCGTGCCGCCGAGGAGCGGTGCGATCTGCTCCTCGCGCAGGCGAGGTACGAACCCGTCCTGGATGATCTCGACGATGTGCCGGTTGCTGATCCGGGAGAGCCCGTCGGCGACCACGGTGGAGACCTCGTCGACGACCCGCTTGGCATTGGGCTCCTCGGCGAGCCAGAGCGCGAGCCGCAGCGACGGCATCGCGACACCGAGCCGCTCGCGGATCGTCTCCTCCTGCAGGAAGTTGTCCTGGACGAACTCCTCCAGGCTGGCGCCGAGCTCGTCCTTCCGCTTCGGGATCAGCGCGGTGTGCGGCACCGGCAGCCCGAGCGGGTGGCGGAACAGCGCCGTGACCGCGAACCAGTCGGCCATCGCGCCGACCATGGAAGCCTCGGCACCGGCGTTCACGAACCCCCAGAACCCGTCCAGCCGAAGGGTCAACAGATAGACGATGGCGGCAACGACCAGGAGACCGGTGGCGACGAAGCGCATGCGGCGCAGTGCCTGGCGGCGTACGACATCGGCCTCGGTCTCGACCATCAGGCCGCCGATGCCGGCGCCCCCAGGAGAACTCATGGGCTCAATTGTGCCGGGTCGTCCCACGCGAGGCGATCTGCAACACCAGGACCAGCGTTTCTATAGGCTACTCACGGGTTGGCCCACAGGTCAGTTACAAAGCACCCAAGGGCATCACCGATCCCTTCCCTTGCTCGTTGGAGTGGTCGAGAGTGCCTCGGGGGAGGCACACGTCCCACCGAGGAGATACATGTCGTCGCACAAAGCGGACGGTGTGGGGTCGCATCTGTTCGACTCGTCGAGGAGCGCTATGTCGTTGACCACCGCCGCCAAGGTGGAGGTTCTGAGCGTCCTCGTCCGCGCCGGCCGGGAGGCCCGCGCCCCACTCACCCCGCACGACTGCAACACCGTGGTCGAGACCAGTGCCCATCTCGCCGAGATCGCGCCGACCCTCTCAGAGGGCACGCCCGGCGAGCGGGCCCGTGCGACCCGCTCCGCGATGGAGCTGTTCCTCTCCGTCGACTGCCCTCAGCTCGCGCCCGAGCTCCGCGAGGAGCTCGCCAGGGCGGTCGAGCACGTCGTCGTACGTCATCCGGCGACCGCCGCCTAGCGCAACAGGGTTTCAAGCACCTCATCGTCTGAAGCAAAAATGCCGTCGCGACCCCACGGGTCGCGGCGGCGTGCTTGTATGTGAGTCGGGAGGTAGTTGCATGACGATCGTCAGAGCCGCAATCAGCCAGACCACCTGGACCGGGGACAAGGTCTCCATGCTGGACAAGCACGAGGGCTTCGCGCGGGACGCCGCCGCCCAGGGCGCCCAGGTGATGTGCTTCCAGGAGCTCTTCTACGGGCCCTACTTCGGGATCACCCAGGACAAGAAGTACTACCGCTACGCCGAGCCTGCCGACGGAGCCGTAGTGCAGCGCTTCGCGAGCCTGGCCAAGGAGCTGGGCATCGTGATGGTGCTGCCGATCTACGAGGAGGCGGAGGTCGGGGTCTACTACAACACCTCCGTGCTCGTCGACGCCGACGGCACGATCCTCGGCAAGTACCGGAAGAACCATCTGCCCCACGTGGAGAAGTTCTGGGAGAAGTTCTACTTCCGCCCCGGCAACCTGGGCTACCCGGTCTTCGACTCCGCGGTCGGGAAGGTGGGGATGTACATCTGCTACGACCGCCACTTCCCCGAAGGCTGGCGCGAGCTCGGACTCAACGGGGCCCACATGGTCTTCAACCCCAACGCCACCAAGCCCGGTCTCTCCAACCGGCTCTGGGAGATAGAGCAGCCCGCCGCCGCGGTCGCCAACGGCTACTTCGTGCTCGCACCCAACCGGGTCGGGCTGGAGGACAACGAGTACGGCGAGGAGGCGGTCAACTTCTACGGGATGTCGCAGGTCGTCGACCCTCGCGGCAACTACGTGGGCGAGCTCGGCTCGGGCGAGAAGGAGGAGCTGCTCGTACGCGACCTGGACATGAGCATGGTCCAGGAGATGCGCGACGACTGGCAGTTCTACCGCGACCGGCGGCCCGATTCGTACACCGCCATCCCCCGACCCTGACAACGACCGTGTTGGTCTCGACACGCCTCCGCCTTGCGGCTCCGGCGGCTCGACCAGCGGAGAGGAGCACCCCGTGATCACCCTCATCGAAGGCGGGACGGTCGTTTCGTCGACCGGGCGCACCCAGGCAGACGTGCTGGTGGACGGCGAGAAGATCGTCGCGTTGATCTCCCCCGGCGCCAGCCCCTTCGGCGAGATCAACGCCGACGTGACCATCGACGCGACCGGGAAGTACGTCATCCCCGGCGGCGTCGACGCCCACACCCACATGCAGCTGCCGTTCGGTGGCACCAACGCCAGCGACACCTTCGAGACCGGCACCCGGGCCGCGGCCTGGGGCGGCACCACGACGATCATCGACTTCGCGGTGCAACGCTACGGCGAACGCGTACAGGACGGGTTGGCGCACTGGCACGAGCTGGCCGCCGGCAACTGCGCCATCGACTACGGGTTCCACCAGATCATCGGCGGGGTCGACGACGACTCGCTCAAGGCGATGGACACGCTCGTGGACGAGGGGATCACCTCCTACAAGCTCTTCATGGCCTACCCGGGTGTCTTCTACTCCGACGACGCGCAGGTGCTGCGAGCGATGCAGAAGGCGACCGATCACGGGCTGCTGACGATGATGCACGCCGAGAACGGGCCGGCGATCGACGTGCTCGCCGCGCAGCTGGCCGAGTCCGGCAAGACGTCTCCCTACTACCACGGCATCGCGCGTGCCTGGCAGATGGAGGAGGAGGCCACCCACCGGGCGATCATGCTCGCCGACGTGACCGGGGCCCCGCTCTACGTGGTGCACGTCAGCGCCAAGCAGGCGGTCGCGCAGCTGGCCGCGGCCCGCGACCACGGGAAGAACGTGTTCGGCGAGACCTGTCCGCAGTACCTCTACCTCACCCTCGAGGACCAGCTCGGCGCGAGGTCGGAGGAGTGGGGCGACTTCGAGGGCGCCAAGTGGGTCTGCTCGACGCCGCTGCGCTCGCGCGAGGAGGGCCACCAGGACGCGATGTGGCAGGCGCTGCGCACCAACGACCTGCAGATGGTCTCCACCGACCACTGCCCCTTCTGCATGAAGGAGCAGAAGGAGCTCGGCAAGGACGACTTCCGGGCCATCCCCAACGGGATCGGGTCGATCGAGCACCGCGTCGACCTGCTCTACCAGGGCGTGGTGACCGGGCAGATCACGCTCGAGCGGTGGGTGGAGCTGATCGCGACCACACCGGCGCGTATGTTCGGGCTCTACGGCCGCAAGGGGGTCATTGCTCCGGGGGCGGACGCCGACATCGTCGTCTACGACCCTGCGGGTCACACCTCGATCGGGGTCGGCAAGACCCATCACATGAACATGGACCACTCCGCCTGGGAGGGCTACGAGATCGACGGACACGTCGACGTGGTGCTCTCCCGCGGGTCCGTGGTCGTCGCCGACGGCGAGTTCAAGGGCACCAAGGGCCACGGCAGCTACCTCAAGCGCGACCTCTCCCAGTACCTGGTGTGACGTGATGGACTTCGGTGTCGTCCTCCAGACCAACCCGCCCGCCTGGCGGGTCGTCTCCCTGGCGAAGCAGGCCGAGGCGTACGGCTTCGACTATGTCTGGACGTTCGACAGCCACCTGCTGTGGATGGAGCCGTACGTCATCTACAGCCAGATCCTCGCCGAGACCCGCACCATCAAGGTCGGCCCGTTCGTGACCAACCCGGCGACCCGCGACTGGACGGTGACCGCGTCGGTCTTCGCGACCCTGAACGAGATGTTCGGCAACCGCACCGTGTGCGGGATGGGGCGCGGCGACTCGGCGGTGCGAGTGCTCAACGGGAAGCCGTCGACGATCAAGGAGATGCGCGAGGCGACCCGGGTGATCCGCGAGCTCGCCAACCGGCGCCCGGTCGAGATCAACGGCACCACGCTGCAGTTCCCATGGGCCAAGCGCTCCGAGCTGGAGGTGTGGATCGCCGCCTACGGCCCGCTCGCGCTGAAGGCCGCCGGAGAGGTCGGCGACGGGTTCATTCTGCAGCTCGCCGACCCCGACATCACCGCGTGGATGATCGGGGCGGTCAAGAAGGCGGCCTCCGACGCCGGCCGCGACCCGGAGTCGCTGACCTTCTGCGTGGCCGCACCTGCGTACGTCACCGACGGGTCGCCCGAGGCGCTGGATCATGCCCGCGAGCAGTGCCGGTGGTTCGGCGGGATGGTGGGCAACCACGTCGCCGACATCGTCTCCAAGTACGGGGCCCCGACAGGCTCGACCACCGTGGTCCCGCAGGCGCTCACCGACTACATCCAGAACCGCGAGGGCTACGACTACAACGAGCACGGGCGGGCCGGCAACACCCACACCCAGTTCGTGCCCGACGAGATCGTCGACCGGTTCTGCCTCCTCGGCTCGGTCGAGGAGCAGGTCGCCAAGCTCGAGCAGCTCAAGAGCCTCGGCGTCGACCAGTTCGCCGTCTACCTGCAGCACGACGCGATGGACCAGACCCTGGCCGCGTACGGCGATCTGGTGATCCCGAGGGTCAACCGGCCGGTGACCACGAAGGCATGAGCGCGCGATTTCGTTGATTGTGGCGTGAGAATGTAACGAAAACGTAGCCGCTATCCTGATATACCGTCGTAATCAGTATCCCGGATCAGCGGCAACCCCGCTGCCTCCGGCGTAGAGTGAGAGACGACCTGAGCGAGGTCGAGCGGCGAGCTTGCTCGTCGGCTCGCGCCGAGCGAGGGAGTGAGCGCGCAAAGCGCGAAAGCCAGATCCATGTCCATCCACGCACCCCAGGGGACAGCCTTGACCAGCGCCAGCGACGCCCGTGCCTATGACCTCGACCGTGCCCACGTCTTCCATTCCTGGTCCGCCCAGGGGTCGCTGAAACCGCTCGTCATCGCCGGCGGTCTGGGCTCGAAGGTGTGGGACGACTCCGGGCACACGTACCTCGACTTCTCCTCCCAGCTGGTCAACACCAACATCGGCCACCAGCACCCGCGGGTGGTGGAGGCGATCAAGAAGCAGGCCGAGACGCTGACCACGATCGCGCCGACGACGGCCAACCTGACCCGCGGCGAGGCGGCCGAGCGGATCACCGACATCGCCCCGGTGGGCTTCAACAAGGTCTTCTTCACCAACGCCGGGGCCGACGCTGTCGAGAACGCGATCCGGATGGCGCGCATCCACACCGGCCGCGACAAGGTGCTCTCGACCTACCGCTCCTACCACGGCAACACCGGGGCGGCGATCGTCGCGACGGGCGACTGGCGACGGATCCCGAACGAGTACGCCCGCGGCCACGTCCACTTCTTCGGCCCCTACCTCTACCGCTCGGAGTTCTGGGCGACCACGCCGGAGCAGGAGGCCGAGCGTGCCCTTCAGCACCTGCGCCGCGTCATCGAGTCCGAGGGGCCCGCGTCGATCGCGGCGATCCTCCTCGAGACCATCCCCGGCACCGCCGGGATCATGATCCCGCCGCCGGGCTACCTCCCCGGGGTCCGGGCGCTGGCCGACGAGTTCGGGATCATGCTCATCCTCGATGAGGTCATGGCCGGCTTCGGCCGCACCGGCGAGTGGCTGGCCCTGGACGCCTACGACGTCGTTCCCGACCTGATCACCTTCGCCAAGGGCGTCAACTCCGGCTACGTACCTGCCGGCGGGGTGATCATCTCCGACCCGGTCGCGGCCACCTTCGACGACCTGGTCTTCCCCGGTGGGCTCACCTACTCCGGCCACCCGCTCGCGATGGCGTCGATCGTGGCGACCATCGAGGCGATGAACGAGGAGGGCATCGTCGACAACGCCGCGACGATCGGCACCGACCACATCGCCCCCGGCCTCGCCTCGCTGGCCGAGAAGCACGACGTGATCGGCGAGGTACGCGGCACCGGGGTCTTCTGGGCCCTCGAGCTCGTCGCCGACCGCGAGACGCGGGAGCCGCTGCCGGCCGCCACGGTGGGCCGGATCAAGTCCGACCTCATCGCCCGCAACCTGATCCCGTTCATCATGGAAAACCGCATCCACGTGGTGCCTCCGTGCGTCGTCACCCCCGACGAGGTCGCCGAGGCGATCTCGATCTACGACGACGTGCTCGGCTCGCTGTAACAGCTCTCTAAAGGACGCATGACATGACCGACCTCCCCATCCTCGACCACTGGATCGGCGGGGCCACCAACCCCGGCACCGGCACCCGTCTCGGCGACGTCTACAACCCCGCGCTCGGCACCGTCCAGAAGCGCGTACGCTTCGCCTCCGCCGCTGACGTCGACACCGCTGTCTCCGCGGCCAAGAAGGCGTTCGAAGAGTGGAGCGAGACCTCGCTCACCCGGCGTACGGCCGTGCTCTTCAAGTTCCGCGAGCTGCTCAACGCCCGCAAGGGCGAGCTCGCCGAGATCCTCACCGCCGAGCACGGCAAGGTGCTCTCCGACGCCGCCGGCGAGATCGCCCGCGGGATCGAGGTCGTCGAGTTCGCCTGCGGGCTCTCCCACCTGCTCAAGGGCACGGTCTCCGAGCAGGTCTCCTCCGGCGTGGACGTGACCACGCTCAAGCAGCCGCTCGGCGTGGTGGGCATCATCAGCCCGTTCAACTTCCCGGCCATGGTGCCGATGTGGTTCTTCCCGATCGCGATCGCGGCCGGCAACGCGGTCGTGATCAAGCCCTCGGAGAAGGACCCGACCGCGTCCAGCTGGATCGCGGAGCTGTGGTCGGAGGCGGGGCTGCCCGACGGCGTCTACAACGTCGTGCACGGCGACAAGGAGGCGGTCGACGCGCTCCTCGACAACCCCGACGTCGCCTCGATCTCCTTCGTCGGCTCCACCCCGATCGCCCGCTACGTCTACGAGCGCGGCACCGCCGCCGGCAAGCGGGTCCAGGCGCTCGGGGGCGCCAAGAACCACATGCTCGTGCTGCCCGACGCCGACCTCGACCTGGTCGCCGACTCGGCGGTCAACGCGGGCTTCGGATCAGCCGGCGAGCGCTGCATGGCGATCTCGGTGGTCCTCGCGGTCGACTCGGTGGCTGACAGCCTGATCTCGAAGATCACCTCGCGGATGGCCACGCTCAAGACCGGCGACGGCACCCGGGACACCGACATGGGGCCACTGATCACCGGCGCCCACCGGGACAAGGTGGCGGGCTACGTCGACGTGGCCGCGGCCGACGGGGCCGAGGTCGTCGTCGACGGCCGCGCTGCACTGAACTCTGAGGGCTCGGTCGACGGCGACCCCAACGGTTTCTGGATCCTGCCAACCCTGATCGACCGGGTGCCGACCACGTCGATCGTCTACACCGAGGAGATCTTCGGCCCGGTGCTCTCGGTCATCCGCGTCTCCGGCTACGAGGAGGGCCTCGAGCTGATCAACTCCGGCGAGTTCGGCAACGGCACCGCGATCTTCACCAACGACGGCGGCGCCGCCCGCCGGTTCCAGCGTGAGGTGCAGGTCGGGATGGTCGGCGTGAACGTACCGATCCCGGTGCCCGTCGCCTACCACTCCTTCGGTGGTTGGAAGGCCTCGCTGTTCGGGAACGCGAAGGCGTACGGCCCCTCGGGGCTGGACTTCTTCACCCGGGAGAAGGCCGTCACCACCCGGTGGCTGGACCCGTCGCACGGCGGGATCAACCTGGGGTTCCCGCAGAACTCCTAGGTCCCAGCCGGGTCAGTAGTCGTAGTCGTCGTCGGGGCCGACTGCGTCGAGCTTCTGCTCGGCGTAGTCGGCCTCGTTGACGTCGTCCGGCGTCGAGGTCACCGTCTCCTCGGCATCCAGAGGCGCCTCGTCGTCGACGGCCTCCTTCACGACATCGGTCGCCTGCTCCTCGAGGTCTGCCTCTGCTGCGTTCTCGCTCATCTACCCTCGCTCAGATCGATCCGTGTGCTCGGTCTCCAGTAGACCACCGCCACCCGGGTGCCGCCACGGATCGCTGCGGCTCAGCGCCGGCGTGGTGCCCCCAGGGCGAGGCGGAGATCCTGCTTCAAGGTCGTGTACGCCTCCTTGGGCTGCCGGTTCACATCCCAGAGCAGCGCATAGCCTTCCCCTTCGAACCAGCCAGGTACCCAGGAGTGGGTGTCGTCGATGCCCCAGACCGTGAACGACGTGCAGGCGCGTACGGCGAGGCAGGCCTGGAGCATCTGGGAGAACTCGTAGGGGTGGGCGAAGAGCGCCAGGTTGTCCGTGGGGACCTGGGTCTCGGCGGAGTCGACGAAGGTGCGTACGTCGGCCTCGGTGACCGCGACCTCGAGACCGAGGTCGGCATAGCGCTGCAGGTCGGCGCGGAAGCGCTCGCCGGAGAAGCCGTACTGGGTGTCGAGGTGGCCCTGATTGCCGACACCGTGGATGGGTACGCCCTGGGCGACCAGGCTCTTGACGAAGGCGTAGACCGCGTCGGCCTTGGCGTTGTGGCCGTCCTCGCCGGCGATGTTGTAGTCGTTGTAGAAGAGCCGCGCCTTCGGGTCGGCCCGATGGGCCCAGCGGAAGGCGTCAGCGACCACCTCGGGTCCGAGCCGGGAGACCCAGAAGTTGTCCGGGTTGAGCCGCGAGGGGTTGGTGTCGGTGAAGAACTCGTTGGCGACGTCCCACTGGTAGACCTTGCCGCGGAAGTGGGCGACCTCGTCGGTGATGTGCTTCTTGAGGATCCCGCGGAGCTCGTCGTTGCTGATGGTGCCGTTGTTGACGCCCTCCGTCAGCCAGGCGGGATTCTGGTTGTGCCAGAGCAGGGTGTGGCCGCGCACCTTCTGGCCGTGGGCGCGGGCGAACTCGACGACCTCGTCGGCGCCCGACCAGTCGTAGGTGCCACGGGTCGGCTCGACGGTCTCCCACTTCATCTCGTTCTCGGGGGTGATGCTGGAGAACTCGTTCGCGGCGATGCCGGCGAGATCCTCGTCGGCAAGCACTTCGGGATTGGCGGCGACACCGAGGTGCAGCCCGATCTGGGAAGCGTAGGAGCGGAGCGAGTCGGACGGGGGCCGGAAGCCACGTGGCTCGGCCTGGGCCATGGATGACGCGGTCGCGGTGACGGTCGCCGCCGCGACCACGGTCACGACGATGTGACGAAGTTTCACGGTGCCTCCAGGTGCACTAAGTGTGATCGGCATCACAGACAGGGATCAGGATGGCGACAGGCGCGCGACTTTGTCAATCGTTGTCGATAACGTTTTCTGAAGGCGGGCACCAAAGCTGGATCCCGGCTACGATCCGGTCCATGCCCACCGAGACCTCTGCCCGCGAAGCTCCCGGATCGACGTGGGCACGCAGCTACGACTACACCGCGCGCGAGCTGGCGCGACCACGTTCCGTGGAGGACGTACGCGACCTCGTGCGGCGCGAGCCGCGGCTGCGCGCACTGGGGTCTCGGCACTCCTTCACCGATCTCGCGGACACACCGGGGGTGCTGGTCTCGCTCGACGGCTTGGGGACGTCGCCGAGCCTGGCCGGGGACGTGGTCCGGGTTCCCGGCGGGATGCGCTACGGCGAGCTCGCCGCCTGGCTGCAGGAGCACGGCCGGGCGCTGCCCAACCTGGCCTCGCTCCCCCACATCTCGGTCGCCGGCGCGGTCGCGACCGGCACCCATGGCTCCGGGGTCGGCAACGGCTCGCTGGCCACCTCCGTGACCGCGCTGGAGATCGTCGACGGGCGCGGCGACCTGGTGCGGCTGGAGGTCGGCTCGCCCGACTTCGCCGGGGCCGTGGTCGGCATCGGCGCGCTGGGGATCGTGACCCATCTCGAGCTGCTGACCTCCCCGACCTACCAGGTCGCACAGACGGTCCACGAGGGTCTCACCTACGCTGACCTGCGAGAACACCTCACCGAGATCCTCGGCGCGGCCTACTCGGTGTCGATCTTCACGCGTTGGGCCGACGAACCCGAGACGACCGGAGCGAGGTCGAGCGGCGAGCTTGCTCGTCCGCTCGTGCCGAGCGAGGGAGTAACCGCGCGCAGCGCGGACGGGTCGGCCGCCCGGGTCTGGGTGAAGTCGCGCTCGACGACTCCGGAGCTCCCCGGGACGGTGCTCGCGACCGGGCCGCGGCACGTCGTTCCCGGCCTCGACCCGGCCCCGTGCACCGAGCAGCTCGGCGTGCCCGGACCCTGGCACGAGCGGCTGCCCCACTTCCGCCTCGACTTCCAGCCGAGCGTCGGCGCGGAGCTGCAGAGCGAGTACCTGGTGCCGCTCGATCGTGCACAGGAGGCGGTCGACGCCGTCCGATCGCTCGCCGACCGGGTCCGGCCGCTCCTGCAGGTGAGCGAGATTCGCGCAGTCGCCGCCGATGAGCTGTGGCTCTCCCCCGCCTACGGCACGGACACGTTGGCGCTGCACTTCACCTGGAAGGCCGACCCCGTCGGCGTACGCGATCTCCTGCCCGACCTGGAGGAACGGCTTCCGGCGGGCACCCGGCCGCACTGGGGCAAGCTCTTCGCCACGGCGGATCCCGGCGCGAGCTTCCCGCATTGGGACGATTTCAAGGAGCTGGTTCGCCGCTTCGACCCGGACCGTCGGTTCTGGAACGCCTGGCTGGACCGGGTGCTCGGCTGAGGTCGAGTCCGCTCAGTCCTCGACGAACTGGCGGTGGTTGCGGATCACCTCGGCGATGATCACGTTGAGGATCTTCTCGGCGAACTCGGGGTCGAGGCCGGCGTCGTCGGAGAGCCGGCGCAGTCGCTCGATCTGAACCGCCTCGCGGCTGGGATCGGCGGGCGGGAAGCCCGCGCGCGCCTTCAGCCGGCCGACCTGCTCGGTGCACTTGAAGCGCTCGGCGAGAAGGTGGACAAGGGCGGCGTCGAGGTTGTCGATGCTGCCGCGCAGGCGGATGAGCTCGTCGTGGGCGGCACTATCGGGTTCGGTCACAGCGCTATCAAACCTGATGCGAGCCATGGATCCGCGACGAGTCTTACTCGCCGGACTCCTTCGAGGCCTGGTCAGCGAGCGCCTTGTCGATGTCGAGCTCGACGACGGCGTCGATGACCTGCTTGAGCGCGGGCGCGGGGAGCGCGCCGGGCTGGGAGAAGACGAGGTTGCCCTTCTTGAAGGCCATCAGCGTCGGGATCGAGGTGATGTTGGCGGCACCGGCGAGCGCCTGCTCGGCCTCGGTGTCGACCTTCCCGAAGACGATCTCGGGGTGCTCTGCGGAGGCTGCGTCGTAGATCGGGCCGAACTGGCGGCACGGGCCGCACCAGGACGCCCAGAAGTCGACGAGGACGATCTCGTTGTCGGTGACGGTGCTCTCGAAGTTCTCTGCTCCGAGCTCGACGGTGGGCATGGGGCTCTCACTTCCGGTATGGGGTGGGTGGCGCGCCGGATCGGCGGGCACGTACGTCTCAACGCACGTGCACCACTGAGGATTCCCCGTGCAGATTGCTCGTGGGGATCAGGGGAGGCGCTTGGCCTTCGGCCCGATCTGCCGCTCGATGCGGCTGCGTGGCTGCCCGGTCAGCTTGGCGACGATCGGAACCCGGAACACGTATCCACCGACAGCCGCTGCGATGACCAGCAAGATAATCCAGAACATGTGATCCAGCGTACGCCGCACCACCCAGGCCCCGCCTCAGGATTCCCCCTGAGATGGGGCCCGGATGGGCCGGGACGAGTCCCGGGTCGGCTTCAGGCGGCGCGTCGGCCGCGCCGGCCGGACTCGCGCTTGCGCAGAGCGTCGGTGAGCAGCGAGACCAGGGCCTCGAGCTGCACGTCGGCGGAGTCGGTGACCTCCTCGTCGGAGCCGTCCAGGGCGCGAGCCGCGAGGCCGGCCTTGGAGTCGATCAGCTCGGCGATCCGGGTGTCGATGGTCTGCGAGGCGATGATGCGCCAAGCGGTGACCGGCTCGGTCTGACCGATGCGGTGGACACGGTCGATCGCCTGGGTCTGCTCGGCGTCGGTCCAGGAGAGCTCAGCCAGGACCAGGTTGGAGGCGGCCTGCAGGTTGATGCCGACACCGGCGGCGGTGAGCGAGCAGACGATGACCTTGACCTCGGGGTCGTTCATGAACTCGTCGATGGCCTTCTCGCGGGCCTTCGAGGTCTGGTCGCCGCGGACCGTGGAGTAGCGGATGCCGCGCTCCTCGAAGAGCTTCTGCGCGGTGTCCATCACCTCGATGTGCTTGGCGAAGAAGACGACCTTGCCGACGTTGCGCGCCAGCTGGGCGGCGTAGTCGGCGGCCAGCGAGGCCTTCGCGCGACCGATGCGGCGCATCATGCCGAAGACGTTCTCGCCGGTGGAGGCGTCCTGGTCCTCGCGCTCCCAGGTGGCGACGCGGCGGATCAGCTCGAGGTCCAGCTCGCCGGGGGCCGGCTTGGCGCCGGTCACCCGGGTCTCGATCGCGGTGTCGTAACGCTGCATCATCCGCTTGGCCAGCTCGGCCTCGGCGGCCCGGATCGAGCGGCCCTCGGCATCGTCGAGCTCCACCGGCAGGTCGGCCACGCGACGCGCCGGGATGTCGCTGGCGACGTCGATCTTGCGGCGGCGCACGATGCCCTGGTTGACGACGACGCGGCGGGCGGCGCCGTAGAAGCTGTTGTCCTGCGGGGTCAGCCCGGTCTCCTCGAGGCCTTCGAGCAGGCCGTTGAGCGGCTTGACGTCGTCGATCCAGCCGAGGAACTGCCAGATCGCCCGGAAGTCCTCGATGTCGTTGATCAGCGGGGTGCCGGTCAGCGCCATCAGCAGCGGGTTGGCCGTACGCGTCCGGATCTTCTCCGAGAGGGCCAGGACGTGCTGGGAGCGCTGCGAGGACTTGTTCTTGATGAAGTGGGCCTCGTCGACGACCATGCCCTTGAAGCCGAACTCGCCGAGCCAGCCGACGTGACGGTCGAGGATCTCGTAGTTGACCACGATGATGTCGGCGAAGCCGTCGATGTCCTCGCCGTTGCCGTGCACGACGGTCGCCTTCTTCGACGGCGTCCAGAGGTTGACCTCGCGCGCCCAGTTGGCCTTGACGACGTTGGGCACGACCACGAGCAGCGGGTAGGCGTTGGCCGCCTCCGCGGCGAGCAGCGCCTGCGCGGTCTTGCCGAGGCCGGGCTCGTCGGCCAGCAGGTAGGAGCGGTGGCCCTCGGCCGCCGAGGCGACCAGCTGGGCCTGGTGGTGCATGAGCTCGCGGCTGCCGGGCGCGTCGATGTGGCCGGGGCCGTAGGCGGGCGGCTCGGGCAGCGGCATGCAGGAGGGGCCGGAGTCGGCGTACTCGAAGCTTCGGAACAGTGGCCCGAGGAGCTCCCAGCCGGACAGGCGGCGGGCGTGCACCGGCGGGCGGGCGTTGGTGAAGTCGGGCACCAGGAACGGGTTGGAGAGCTGACGCTGGATGACGCTCGTCGGGACCACGCGCTTGTCGGGTACCACGACGGCGGGCGTCTCGTCCTCGTCCTCGTCCTCGTCCTCCGGCACGTCGACGCCACCGCGGGCCATCAGCTCGTGCTTGAGGTCGACGGCGGCATCGGAGATCTCGGCATCCTCGGCGAGGAGCTCGAACAGGCGCGAGTCCATGGTCGCGGTCTTGGCGAGGATCGTGGCGATCCCGTCCAGACGCTTGAGCTGCTCGGCGCGGCGACCCTCGTTGAGGGTCTCGTCCTCGAGCACGCGGTGGCGCTCGTCTCGGGCGAGGAGCGCGACGACCTGGAACTTGGTCCGTACGTCGGGCATCGCCGAGCGGCGCTGCACGGCCGACTCCACCTCGCGGACGACCTGCGCGAGCACCGGAATGATGCCCTCGTTGTCCTTGTGGACGCCCTTGCGGCGACCGTTCTGCCCGGACTTGCCGGCATTGCCGTTGCTACGCGAACGGCCGGACCGGTTGTTGCGCCGGGTAGCGGCTCCCTGAGCCAACTGATTCCTCCTTGGGGCCACGCACGGGTGAGTGGCATGTCCAAAAGCCGACCCTCATCGGCCGGTCGCCCTCCCAGGGCTCACGCAGATCAATGGCAGACGACTGACGACCGCGTCCAAACAGCGGATACGCGCGATCGGCGCCTCATCGACCGGGCCAGTGACTCGTTCGGTCCCCACGACGAACGTCCACGAGCCGGGCGCTTGCAGCGAGTGTAACCCCACCCACACCCGTTAGCGGTAGTCTCGTTCCGCGTTTTCTGTCAATTGATCAAACACGGGGCTCAGCCAGGCCTCGGATGAGCCTCAGTCGATCAGGTACTGATCCGCCCACGCCGAGATGATCCGGGCGGCGCGCTGGGCCTGGCCCCTCTTCGTGAGGAGGTGGTCGGAGCCCTCCAGCGCCACGAAGGAGCGCGGGTGGCGGGCGGTGTTGAAGATGTCGGAGGCGTTCTCGATGCCGACCGTGGTGTCGGTCGGGCTGTGCATGACCAGGAGCGGCTTCTTGAGCTGCATGATCTTCTGGCGCAGATCGGCGCGGCGTACGTCATGGACGAAGTGCTTGCGCAGGGTCAGGGACTTGCCGCCGGCCATCCAGGGCGACTGGCCGTCCTCGAGCACGCGGGAGAGCACCGCGTCGTAGTTGTGCTCGACGTGTGCCGGCTGGAACGGGGCACCCACGGTGGCCACGGCGTCGACACCGACGGCATCGTTGGCTGCGGCGAGGACAGCCGCACCACCGAAGGAGTGGCCGACGAGCAGCTCCGCCGGGGTGCCACGCTCGGCCATGAAGCGGGTCGCCTCGACGGTGTCGGCGACCTTGTGGGTGAAAGAGCCGTCGCCCCAGTCGCCCTCGGAGTCGCCCAGGCCGAGGTTGTCGAAGCGCAGCATCCCGACGCCCTCGGCCGCGAGCTGCTTGCAGATCCGCGCGGCCGCCGGAGATTCCTTCCCGAGGGTGAAGCCGTGACTGAACACGCCCCAGCCACGCACCACACCCTCGGGCAGGTCGATGAGACCGGCCAGCATGGGTCCGGACGTACTCTTGAAGGTCACCTTCTCAGCCACGCCAGGATTCTCTCAGAATCTGGCGGGACCGATCAGGCGTGCTCAGCGCTCGACGTAGAACAGACGCTTGTTGAGGAACTCGTCGATCCCGAGCGGGCCGAGCTCGCGACCGAAACCGGAGCGCTTGGTGCCGCCGAAGGGGACGTCGGCACCCTCGCCGGCCGGCGTGTTGACGTTGGCCATGCCGACCTCGAGCTGCTGGGCAACAGCGATCGCGCGCGCCTCGTCGGTGGAGAATACGGCGCCGCCGAGGCCGTACTCCACCGCGTTGGCGAGCTCGACGGCCTCCTCGTCGGTGCTCACCTTGTAGACGACGGCGACCGGGCCGAAGAGCTCCTCGGTGTAGGCGCGCATCTCCGGCGTGACACCGGTGAGGACCGCGGGGGCGAAGAAGGCGTCGGGACCGTCGGAGATCTCGCCGCCGGCGTGGAGCGTGGCGCCCTTGTCGACGGCGTCCTGGATCTGCGCACGCAGCGCCTCGGCGGCCTTGCGGGCCACCAGCGGGGAGTAGGCGGTGTCGTCGCCGTCCTCGCCCTCGAGGGGCTTCATCGCCGCGGCGCGCTTGGTGAGGGCCGCGACGAAGTCGTCGTAGACGCCCTCGTTCACGATCATCCGCTTGTTGCCGTTGCAGACCTGGCCGACGTTCTCCAACCGGGTCGCCCAGGCGGTCTCGGCGGCCTCGTCGATGTCGTCGGAGTCGAGGATGATGTAGGGGTCGGAGCCGCCGAGCTCGAGGACGACCTTCTTCAGGTGGCGGCCGGCGGCCTCGGCGACCGCCGTGCCGGCGCGCTCGGAGCCGGTCAGGGACACCGCGCGGACCCGCGGGTCGGCGATCATCGTGGCGATCTGCTCGTGGGTGGCGTAGAGGTTCTGGTAGACGCCCTCGGGAAGGCCGGCGTCCTCGAAGATCTTCGCGATCGCGGCCGAGGAGCGCGGGCAGTTCTCGGCGTGCTTGAGGATGACGGTGTTGCCGGCGACCAGGTTGGGCGCGGCGAAGCGGGCGACCTGGTAATAGGGGTAGTTCCACGGCATGACACCGAGCACCGGGCCGAGCGGGAGGCGCTGGATGACCGCCTTGCCCTCGTGGCCGGGAAGATCGGTCTCTTTCAGCAGGTCGGCGCCGCGATCCGCGTAGTAGGCGGTGATCTCGCCGGAGAACTCGGCCTCACCGGCGCCGGAGGAGGCCTTCTTGCCCATCTCGGTGCGGATGATCCTCCCGAGCTCCGCGGCCCGCTCGGTGAAGAGGTCCGCGGCGCGCTTCACGATCGCGGAACGCTCCTCGATCGGGGTCGAGCGCCAGGCTGCGTACGCCTTCTTGGACCGCTCCAGCGCTTCCTCCACCTCGGCGTCGGTGGCGAACGGGAAGGTCTCGATCACCTCGCCCGTTGCGGGGTCGGTCACCTGGTAGGGAGGCGTGGTGCTCATCGTCATCCTCTTCGATCGGGGGCTGCTTTTGGTGCGATGGTACGTGGTTTTGGAGCGCTTTTGATGACGGAACCGTTACTCTTTACCGGTTTTCGCAACTGAATCCGAAGTTAGGACACGTTCTAGAATGTCCGCATGGATCTCGCATTCTTCCAGCGCACCGATGATGGTTTCGAGCCTACGCCGATGGCTCGCAGCATGTGGGCCGAGGACCACATGCACGGAGTGGCCGCCAGCGGCCTGATCGCCCGCGGCCTCGAGGACCAGATCGAGGAGCTCGGACGTGCCTCGGAACTGGTGCCCTCCCGCTATCACGTGGACCTGTTCCGACCGCCGCGGATGATGCCGACGCGGATCCGCACGAGGGTCGTACGCAACGGCCCGCGGATCGCGCTGCTCGACGCCGAGATGGTCCAGTCCTCCGGCGAGGGCGAGGAGCGGGTCGTCGCCCGGGCGACCTGCACCTACCTGCTCGCCGGCGAGAACCCGGCCGGTGAGGTCTGGTCGGCGACCGACCGCGCCACTCCCCCGCCGCTCGAGATCGCGCCGCCGACCTCCGAGCCGCACGTACCGTTCTTCGTCTCCGAGAACCCCTGGTCCGACGACTTCGGCAAGCACCAGAACTCCGGGCGCCACGTCACCTGGCAGGTCGCCGTACCGACCGTCGCCGGCGAGCCGATGACCCCGTTCCAGACCGTGGCCTCCATCGCCGATGCCACCTCGATGGTCACCAACTGGGGCAGCAACGGCGTCGAGTGGATCAACACCGACATCTCGCTGGCCCTCGCCCGCCGGCCGGCCGGCATGGAGGTCGGCCTCGCCACCATCGACCACGTCGCTCGCGAGGGCATCGCCGTCGGCACCGCCGAGGTCTTCGACCGCGAGGGCACCATCGGCACCGCCACCGTCACCGCCCTGGCCAATGCCAAGCGCACCGTCGACTTCACCGCTCCGGGCGAGGGTGGTCCCGCCACGCCGGTCTAGCCGAGGCGTCACCCCCGTCGGCCGAGGCGTCACCCCCGTCGGCCGAGGCGTCACCCCCGTCGGCCGAGGCGTCACCCCCGTCGGCCGAGGCGTCACCGTGGTGACGTCTCGGCCGACGTACCTGACGTCTCGGCCGGCGCTTGGGCCTTCTCGGCGAGGGCGAGGTTCTGGTCGACGAGAGCGGCCATGAGGGCACGCTGGCGGGTCGGGGTGAGGCCGAAGCCGGAGGGGGTCAAGTCGGGGGTTGCCAGGGACTCGTCGATGCCGTGGAGACGGGCGGTGGCGTGGTTGACGTCGGCGATCGCCTGCCTGAGGTCGGTGGTCGCGGGGTCGTGGGTGTCGGGGTCGCCGACGAGGTTGAGTACGCCGGTGATGCCGAGCCGGCGCTCCTCGCCGACCCGGTCCAGGGCCGCGAGGAGCGCAACGCCGGCCGGGCGCAGCGGCCCGAGGTCCGCAGGGAACGGGTAGGTGGCACGCAGGCGCGAGGGGTTGTAGCGGTAGGCGGTGTTGAGCATGGTGCCGCCGGCGCGTACCGCCCAGACGCGATGGAGGTCGGAGGCCAGGAACGCGTACGCCGCCGCGTCCTGCGTCGGGTAGACGACCAGCCCGTTGGAGAAGACGTGGTCGGCACCGACCAGGACGGGCCACAGGTGCTTGCTGTGCTTGCTGAACGCGATGACGTGCGAGAGCCCGGCGGCGTCGCGGTAGAGCTCGTCGACGGGGCTGAGGAAGCCCCACCAGCGCTCCTTGAGCTGGGGGTACTTCACGAACTGGCGGCGGCGCTCGGCGCGTACCTTCGAGCGCACCCGACGCGCGAGCGCGCGGTCCTCGGCGAGCTCCTCGAGGCCCAGCTTGCCGACGTCGAGCACGAAGCGGGAGGCGGTCGAGCCGCAGGGCGTCACCAGGTCCTCACCGCTGAGATAGGGCCGCACGGTGCGCCCGAGCGGACCGCGTCCGAGCGCCTCCGCCTCGGACGGGGTCAGCACGAGCGAGCGCCCGAGCACGATCGTGCCCTGATAGCCGTGCGGAAGGGGGACCTCGAGGTCCAGCCGTGCCGGCTCCGGGAGCGAGAAGCCGTCCTCGAGCGTCCCGGTGATCGCCGGTACCGAGCGCCCGTCGAGCCACGCGCTCTCGAGCGGCCGGGTGGTGAGCCAGATCTTCGCGAACCGCACGCCCGCCGTCGGCCACGGGGCCGATCGCTCCGCCCGAGCGACCTGCCAGCCGCGGTCCAGGAGCGTGCCGAGGCCGAAGCGAGCAGTGTCTCCCTCGCTGATCGAGTCGGTCGTGATCAGCCCGATCTCACCGCGGCTGAGGGCAGCGGCCCGGAGCAGGAAGTAGATGATGTAGTCGGCCCGCCTCGTCGTGCCGGCGGCGAGCGTGTGCGCGAGGTAGTCCCTCAGCTCCTGGCCGATCGCGTCCCGCACCCGCTTCACCCCGAGGTAGGGCGGGTTGCCGACCACCGCGTCGAAGCCGCCGCGGGCCATCACCTCGGGCGCGGCAAGCGCCCAGTGGATCGGCCGGACGGCGGGAACGGGCAGGCGCCGACAGCGGCCCAGCGATGCGTACGCCTCGGTCAGCCGCCTCCCCGGCCGACCGCCCAACGGCAGCGCGACCGCGACCATGGCGTCGGCGTAGGCCTTCGGGTCGGCGAGGCCGCCAGGAAGTTCCTCGGCGTCGACGAGCCCGACGAGCGAGTTGCCGCACAGGATCCGGTCGTCGAGGAAGGTCAGCGGGAGCGAGGGGTCCTCGCAGAGCAGCCAGAGGGACAGCTTGGCGATGTCGACCGCGACCGGGTCGATGTCGGCACCGTAGAGGCAGCAAGTGACGATCTCGGCCACGGGCCGCCCGCACGAGGACGCCAGATAGCGGGCGGAGGCGAGGAGGAAGACGCCGGTCCCGGCGGCGATGTCGACCACGGCCGCGTCTGCGGAGGCGACCGGCGCCAGGGCGTGGGCGACGACCTCGTCGGCGAGCTCGGGCGGGGTGTAGTGGACGCCGTTGTCGCGCCGCGAGGAGACCTCGAGGAGCGCCTCGTAGACGTAACCGATCTCCTCCAGAACCAGATCGTCGACCGCGGCCCCATCCAGGAACAGATAGTTCGACAGCAGATGATCCGACTTCGGACCGTCCGCGCACGACAACAACCCAGCGGCATCGAGGGCGGCATCGGTGAGCACCATCCCCCGTGCCCGCGCGAACCCCGCCACGACGCTGCGCATCACCGCCGCCACCGCCGAGGGGCCACCGCCCAGCTCGGCAACCGCCGACCGCGCTCGAGTGCGCAGTGCCCGGGGCGTGATCACAGGATGAACCATAGAACGCCCGCAGGTTCGGGGAGACGAACCGATGGTGAAGAGTGACGCGCCGGGGTGCCCCTGTTCACCACAACGTCACAACGTGCGTACAGAATCCGGCGCATGTCCATCGACTCGGAGCGGCTCGGGCCCCTCCTTCACATCCGGCCCGGCACGGCTCCCCGCGTGGCGATCATCTCCGCGAGCTACGGCGCCGGCCACAACTCGGCCTCCCGGGAGATCTCACGAGCACTCGGGGAGGCCGGATGCGACGTCGAGATCTTCGACTTCGTCGACCTGATGCCCTGGCGGCTCGGGCACGGGCTGAAGGTCGGCTACAAGATGCAGCTCCAGGTCAGCCCCGACTCGTGGGGCACCACGATGAGCCTGGTCATGCCGGGGCGCCCGCTCCACAAGCCGTTCAACCAGCTCCTGCGTCTCTCCACGCGCAACCTCACCGAGGCCATGCGCGGCGCCGACCTGGTCATCTCCACCCACCCGTTCTGCTCGCAGGTCATCGGCCACCTGCGCACCAGCGGACAGCTCACCGTGCCCGCGGTCACCTACCTCACCGACGCCGCGGTCCCGGCGCTGTGGATCAACCCCGGCATGGACCTCAACCTCGCCATCCACGAGGTCGCCGCACGTGAGGCGCGCATGCTCGGCGGCACCGCGGCGGTCGTCCAGCCGCTGGTCCCGCCGGGGGCGGCGTACGTGCCGGGGCAGTTCTTCCCCGATCCACTCGCCGACCTCGACCTGGAGGGTCCGCGGGCGCTGGTCACCGGCGGCTCGCTGGGCGCCGGTGCGCTCGAGCAGACCGCCCGCGACATCCTCGAGCACAGCGACATGACCCCGGTGGTCCTCTGCGCGACCGACCCCTGTCTCAAGCGCCGCCTGGAGCGGATCCCCGGTGTCGTGGCACTCGGCTGGCGCACCGACGTACGTGCCCTGATGGCGACCAGCGACTGCGTCGTCCAGAACGCCGGCGGCTTCACCTCGCTCGAGGCCTTGGCCTCGGGCACGCCGGTGATCACCTACCGCTCGATCTCCGGCCACGGCGCCGCCAACTCGGTCAACCTGGACCGTGCCGGCCTGATCCCGTGGGCCCGCGACGAGGTCGAGCTCGCCAAGCACCTGGAAGTCGCCGCCGAGTCACCGCGGTTCAACCGGCTCGCGCTCGGCGTCCCCGACATCGTCCAGCTCCTCACCGACAGCTACGACGAGACCGCCGTGGCCTAGCGGCACGTCCCAGAAGTTCCTAGGCACTTCGCGCCGCCATGGCACGCACCTCGCCGCGTTGGCGCCGCTCGGAAGACGCCCGGTATGACTTCACGACGCCGCCTTGCGATGCACGCACCCTGACGACGCCAAGCATCCAGGAACTTCCAGGACGCACCACTAGCCGGCCGGCGGCAACCCGAAGAGCCGCGCGGCGTTCTCGTAGAGCACCCCGCGCGTCCACTCGTCACCGAGCCCGAGACCGATGACCCCGTCGACCGCCTCGAGATAGGGATAGGGGATGTTCGGGAAGTCGCTCCCGAACAGGACCCGCTCGCCCAGCGCCTTCAGCCGCGGCAGCTCCTCGGCCGGGAAGGGCGTCGACGCCTCGGTGAAGGCGGTGAAGGCCATGGTGGTGTCCAGGTGCACGCCGTCGTACTTCTCCACCAGGTCGAGGAAGCGCGAGTAGTCCGGCAGGCCCATGTGAGCGACGATCAGCACCAGATCCGGATAGCGTCCGAGCAACGCCTCCATGCCGGTGGGCCCGGTGAACCGCCCCGGAGCGGGCCCGTGACCCGAGTGGATCACCAGCGGCGTACGCGACTGCGAAAGGACCTCCCAGACCGGGTCGAGCAGCGGCGAGTTGGGGTCGTAGTCGCCGACCTGGACGTGCGCCTTGAAGATCCGCGCCCCCGCCTCGACGGCCTCGCGCACATAGTCACCCGCACCCGGCTCCGGGTAGAACGTCGCCGACTGCAGGCAGTCCGGCTTGTCCGCCGCGAACTCCGCGCCCCACTGGTTCAGCCATGCCGCCATCCCCGGCTTGTGCGGATAGGTGAGCGCCGAGAAGTGACGTACGCCGAGCTCCCGCAGCACCCGGAGCCGCTCCTCCTCGGAGTGCCGATAGGCGATCGGCCACGGCTGACCGGTCAAGGGCCCGGCCGCATCGAAGTAGGCCCACACCTTGTCGAGCATCCGCGCGGGCAGGAAGTGGGTGTGTACGTCGAAGATGCCGTCCAGGCCCAGCGCATCGAGCCGCGCGCGGAGCTGCGCGGGCTCGTCGGGGGCGATGGCGACCGTAGAAGCGTTCACGAGGGCCGAACCTACCTGGCGGAAGCGAAGCCCGAAGCAATCTATCCGGCGGTTGCGGAGCCAGAGGCCACCGGCGCAGCGAACGTCTCCGCGATCGCGCGTGCCCGCCCGGGCACCTCGTCGGCCGTCAGCCCCCAGGTCCCCTCGGCGAAGCGCCGGGCGAGCTTCGCGAGCGAGTCGGCACCCTCGTTGAGCGCCTCGCCGACGTGGCCGCGCACCCACTCGAACGAGAGCCGATCGGACTCGCGGCACAGGTCGTCGTGCATCCGGGTCAGACCGGCGAGCTCGGCTCGGTGCTCGCTCTCGTAGCCCTTCGGCATCGACAGCTCACCTCGGAGCCAGTCCTCGATCATCGCGAGCGCGACCCGTGAGTCGGTCCGGATGGTCAGCGTGCGGCGGGGCAGCGCCCGCACCGCCTCGGCGATCGCCTGCAGCTCGGCCAGGACCACCAGCGACTGCGGATCGCGGATCCGGGCGTTGGGCACCTGCCGGCCGAAGCCGTGCTGACCGTCGCCGGCGAGCCATCCCCAGCCGATGAACCCGCGATGGGCCGAGCCGTCGGTCGCCACCACCAGCGGCGGCATCGGGCCGGCCCGATGGATCGCCATCGCCTCCACCGCCTCCGCGCGGATGCCCGCGTCCTCGTCGGCGAACGGCACCACGGTGACCCCGGGATAGGCGTCCGCGATCTCGTCGGTCAGTATCCAGAACCGCGAGTTGGACGGCAGCGCGACCACGACCTGCACCGGTGCGAGCGACTCCAGCGAGTCGTACGCCGCCCCGACCGCCGCGATGATCGCGTCCTCGGTCCCGCGGGCACCGAGCGATCCCGCCGCGTGCAGCCCTGGACCGGTCAGAACCCAGTCCCACTTCTCGGCGTCGCTGCGCTCCTTGACGACGATGAAGCAACGCATTGCTGACCTCCTGACCCGCCCGAACAAGTCGTCCTCGACGTTACCGGGCGGCCCCTGAGAAAGTGACTCCGGCGTCAGGATCCGGACACCGCTGACCGGAACGGTCAGACGAGCCCGAGCTCTCGGGCGCGCACGCCCGCCTGGAACCGGGACCCGGCGCCGAGCGCCTCCATGAGCTCGGCGACCCGACGCCGGTAGGTGCGTACGCCGAGCCCGAGGGTGCGCGCCGCGGCCTCGTCCTTCACGCCTCGGCCCAGCAGGTCGAGCACCTGAGGCGCGATGTCGCGCAGCTCGGCGATCCGGGCGTCATAGGCGTCCACCGTCGTCGCCGAGCGCCAGGCCGCGTCGAAGAGCGAGGTGACGCCCTGGACCACCTCGGGCTGCGTGACGATGCTGAAGCTGCGCTGGCCCAGGCGCAGGTCGCCGGCGAGGATCGCGACCCGGCGGTCGATCAGGATCGTCTCGTTGATCTCGTCGGGAGTGATCCGGATCTGGGCGCCGCGGACGTCGCGGATCTCGCGCAGATGTGCGGCGGAGACCGGGTCGAGCAGCACGTTGGGCCGGTAGACCTTCCGCAGCCGCACCTCGGCTCCGTCGCGACCGCACAGCGCGGCCCTGATACCGGATTCGGTTCGCGCGGCCGACCAGGTGCGCAGATCGATCGCCGCACAGGCGATGTCGGTGGCGGCAGCGAACAGGTGCGAGGTGCGCCGCACGAGCTCTTCCTCGCCGCGTACGACGGCGACGGTGCCGCCCGTCCGGATCGTCCCCACCGTGTTGGTCACGGCATCGATTCTCCCCCGCCCACCAAGGCGCGAGCCGGCAATCGGCAACAACCTGCCAAGCGCGTGAGTACGCCGCGGCGGGTCGCGACGCTGGAGGGCATGACCACGAACCACATCACCGCCGGTGCCGCCGGCACCTGGCAGCTCGGCGACAAGCGGATCAACCGGATCGGCTTCGGCGCGATGCGCCTGATCGGCAACCTCTCCACCCCGATCGCACCCGACCGCGAGAACGCGATCACCGTCCTCCGCCGCGCCGTCGAGCTCGGCGTCAACCACATCGACACCGCGGCGATCTACTTCACCCCGACACGCTCGGCCAACGAGCTGATCGCGACCGCCCTCCAGCCGTACGCCGAGGACCTGGTGATCGCGACCAAGGTCGGCCCCACCCCAAGGAGCCGTGACGGCGCCTGGGAGTCCGACGACCGACCCGAGCACCTGCGCCACCAGGTCGAGGAGAACATCCGCCAGCTCGGCCTCGACCACCTCGACCTGGTGAACCTGCGCTGGGGTGTCGGGCGCGAGCGCGGCACCGGATCGGTCGCCGCCCACTTCGGCGCCCTGCTCGACCTCCGCGAGGCGGGCCTGGTCGAGCACGTCGGCCTCTCCAACATCGGCCCCGAGCAGCTCACCGAGGCGCTCGCGATCGGGCCGGTGGCCTGCGTACAGAACCAGTACGGGCTCACCACCCGCCGCGAGGACGACGCCCTGCTGCGGCTGTGCGGCGAGCACGGGGTCGCGTTCGTGCCCTTCAACTCTATCGGCGCCGCCGTCGCCGGCGCGGTCCCTGGCGCCGCCCCCGACGAGACCGGTCGTGATGTCGTCGGGGCCATCGCCGCGGCGCACTCCGCCACCCCCTCGCAGGTACGCCTCGCCTGGACGCTCCACCAGGGCCCGCACGTGCTCGCCATCCCCGGCACCGCCGATCCCGCTCACCTCGAGGAGAACATCGCCGCCGGCGCCCTCCGGCTCACCGACGAGGAGGTGAGCCGCTTGAACGGCGTCGCCGCGCCGGTGGCGCGCTGACCTCTAGGCCGCGGTGCAAGACCGCGAGAGGTAGTCCGGGACGTTCCAGCCCATCTACCCATGAGTAACGGACCGGATCGTCCCGGACTACCTGCGGCGAGCGGCAGCACTCACTCCTGCGCGGCGTAGAGCCCGTCGATGACGTCGGCGTACTTCTTGCTCACCACGCGCCGCTTGAGCTTCAGGGTCGGGGTGAGCTCCTCGGACTCGGCGGTCCACTCCTGGCTGAGCAGCTCGAAGGCCTTGACCTGCTCAGGGCGGGAGAGGCGGGCGTTGGCGGCGTCGACGGCCTTGGCGACGGCGCCCCGGATGACCGGGTGCTGGGCCAGCTCGGCGAGCGAGCCGGCCTCGACGCCGAGCTTCTGAGCGACCACGGGAGCGATCTCGCCGTCGAGGGTGAGGACGGCGACGACGTACGAACGGCCGTCACCGACCACCATCGCGTGGCCGACGAGCGGGCTCTCCTTGAGGAGGTTCTCGATGTTGGAGGGGGCGATGTTCTTGCCCGCGGAGTTGATGATCATCTCCTTCTTGCGGTCGACCACGGTGAGGAAGCCGTCCTCGTCGAGCGAGCCGATGTCGCCGGTGTGCAGCCAGCCCTCGGAGTCGAAGAGCGCGGCGGTGGCGTCGGGTCGGCCCACGTAGCCCGGGGTCATGATCGGGCCCCGGAACAGGATCTCGCCGTCATCGGCGATGCGCAGCTCGATCCCGGGCTGGGCACGGCCGACGGTGCCGAGCCGGAAGGCCTCCGGCCCGTTGCCGGTGGCCGCCCCGGTGGTCTCGGTCATGCCGTAGACGTCGTAGATCTTCAGTCCCAGGCCGGCGAAGAACCTCGCCACCTCGATCGGCATCGGCGCGGCCGCGCTGGCCGCCCACTCGACCTTGTCGAGACCGAGCAGTGCGCGCATGGTCGACAGGACGGCCGCGTCGACCTGTTCGAACTGTGCCTGCAGCTCGGGCGAGGTGGTCTGCCCGAACTGCTGCGACTCGACGTAGGCCAGCCCGACCGCCATCGCCTTCTCGACACCGGCCTTCTTGGTCTCGTCGGTCTCGGCGGCGAGCAGTGCGGTGACGCCGGTGCGGATCTTCTCCCACACCCGCGGCACCCCGAAGAAGCTGGTCGGGTGCACCTCCTGGAGGGTGCCGAGCAGCAGCGCGGGGTCCTGGACCAGATAGACGTGGCCGCCGTTGAACTGCGGGATGTAGAGGCTGAGCACCCGCTCGGCGATGTGCGCGAACGGCAGGTAGGAGACGAGCACCCCCGGCTCCTCGACACCGGAGACCGTCAGCGAGCTGGTCGTCTCGAAGACGATGTTGCGGTGGGTGAGCACCACGCCCTTCGGCTGCCCGGTCGTGCCCGAGGTGTAGAGCATCGTGACCGTGTCGTCGGGGGTCACCGCGGCGCTGCGCGCGTCCAGCTCCTCGCCGACCTCGGCCAGCACCGCTGCACCCGTTGCCACGAAGTCGTCCCAGGCGACCGCCCGCGGGTCCCCCTCCACGGCGGTGTCGATGGTGACGACGCGTACGACCTCCTCGCGCTTGAGCCCGAGCGCCCAGCGGGCGACGTGGTCGTCGGTCTCGAGCACGACGATCCGCGGGTCGGCGTGCTGGGCGACGTAGCCGACCTGGTCGGGCGCGAGGGTGTTGTAGATGCTGATCGGGACACCGCCGGCGAGCACCGTGGCCATGTCGGCGACGACGTGCTCGATGCGGTTCGCGGCCATGATCGCGACCGACTCCCCCGGCTGGAGACCCGCAGCGATGTAGGCGGCGGCCAGCTCGCGGGCACGCTGGTGCAGCTCGCCCCACGTCAGGGTGCGCCAGCCCGTGCCGTCCGGGGTGTGCCGGTCGGAGAAGGCCGGCTCGGAGCCGCGGTCGGCGACCACCTTGGTGAGTACGTCGACCATGGTCTGGTCGCCGATCTGGGACTCGATGGCGGCGCGGTCGGCGAGGACGTCGGGCATCGGGGCGCTCCTTCTGTAGTTTGTGACTCGGGTCACAATCGGGGTGCCTCGACCGTAGGGACGAGTTGGCACGGACACAAGAGCCCGTCTGCGCTATTTGGGAATCCGCCCAGCAGGCGCGCTTTCCATTCAGTGGAAGGGCGCTCTGGCGGCAGCTGCCCGATCAAGAGTTGACTCACCCCATGGCAGAAGAACGTACGCAGGTTGTGATCGTCGGCGCCGGCCCCGCGGGGATGCTGCTGAGCCATCTCCTCGCCGCCGACGGAGTCGACTCGGTCGTGGTCGAGACCCGGTCGGAGGAGTACGTCGCGGCCCGCATCCGCGCCGGGATCCTGGAGCAGTCGAGCGTCGATCTGCTCACCGAGGTCGGTCTCGGCGACCGGCTTGCCCGCGACGCCGACAAGCACCGCGGGATCTACCTGCAGTGGCCCGAGGAGCGCCACCACCTCGACTTCGTCGACCTGGTCGGCCGGGCGGTCTACGTCTATGGCCAGACCGAGGTGCAGAAGGACCTGATCGAGGCCCGCAGGGCCGCCGGGCAGGTCGTCCACTACGAGGTCAGCGAGACCGCGCTGCACGACATCGAGTCCGACCGGCCCTCGGTCACCTTCACCGACGCCGCCGGGATCCCCCAGCGGATCCGGGCGGATGTCATCGTCGGCTGCGACGGCTCCTTCGGCCCCAGCCGCGTCGCGATCCCGGCCCGGGAGAGCTGGGACCGCACCTACCCCTACAGCTGGTTCGGCATCCTCGCCGACGTCGCGCCTTCGACCGACGAGCTCATCTACGCCTGGCACCCCGACGGCTTCGCACTGCACTCGATGCGCTCGGAGAGCGTCTCGCGGTTCTACCTCCAGGTGCCCAACGGCACTGACCCGGCGACCTGGTCCGACGACCAGATCTGGGACGCGCTCGCCGCGCGGCTCGGCCACGGCCAGAACGGCTGGAGCCTGCAGCCGGGCCGGATCTCCGACCGCAGCGTCCTCCCGATGCGCTCGCACGTCTCCACGCCGATGCGCCACGGCAGGCTCTTCCTGGCCGGTGACGCCGCCCACATCGTCCCGCCGACCGGCGCCAAGGGGCTCAACCTCGCGGTCGCGGACGTCGCGCTGCTGGCGCCCGCGCTGGCGGCGCTGCTCAAGGGCGACCCGCGACTGGCCGACGACTACTCCGAGACGGCGCTGCGCCGCGTCTGGCGCTGCACCCACTTCTCCTGGTGGATGACCACGATGCTGCACACCGCTGAAGACCCGTTCGACACCCAGCTCCAGCTCTCCCAGCTGCGCTGGGTGACCTCCAGCGAGCACGCCGCCGCCGGGCTCGCGGAGAACTACGCCGGTCTGCCGATCGGCTTCTGAACGGCCCGCGGGGCCGCCCGGTCAGCGTGCGACCAGACGGCCCCGAGTGCCTCAGGCCCTGACCTCGTAGACCAGGTTGAACGGTGTCTCGGCGACGGTGCGGAAGGAGCTGAACCCGCCATCGGCGGTCACCTGCTGGATCCGTGCGGGTCCCGCCTGGGTGCCCAGTGCCGCGGCGCCCTCCTGCGAGACCGATCCCGGCGTGCAGAGCAGCGTCGAGAAGCCGTAGTAGGCCCGTCCGACCGGGTTGAAGTTGTCCTCGACGTGGTCCCCGGCCTTCGGCTCGACGATCATCCACGTGCCGCCGTCCGCGAGCGTGGCGCGCACCTGGCGGGCAGCGCCGACCGGGTCACCCATGTCGTGGAGGCAGTCGAACATCGTGACCAGGTCGTAGCCCTCGCCGCCGAACGACTGGGCCGTGGCCGTCTCGAAGCGCACCCGGTCGGCGACACCGGCGTCGGCGGCGCGCTGGCGGGCCATCTCGATGGACGGGCCGTGGGCGTCGTACCCCACGAAGGTCGAGCGCGGGTAGGCCTTCGCCATCAGGATCGTCGATGCCCCGTGGCCGCAGCCGACATCGGCGACGGTCGCGCCCGCCTCCAGCTTGGGCACGACTCCCTCGAGCGCGGGCAGCCAGTCCGGGATGAGATTGGCGTTGTAGCCGGGGCGGAAGAACCGCTCGCAGCCGTTGTGCACGTCGGTGTCGTGGTCTCCCCACGCGACGCCGGTGCCCATGCGGGCCGCCTCGATGATGTGCGTGGTGTCGTGCACGGTCCCGAGGGCGATCTGGAAGAAGCCGGGCAGGAACGCCGGGCTGTCCTCAACGGTCAGTGCCACGGCCTGCTCAGGGGGCAGCGTGAAGCGGTCGGTCTCGGCGTCGTAGGTCAGGTAGTCGCCAGCGGCCTGCGCCCGCAGCCACTCCCGGGCGTAGGGCTCGACGGTTCCGGTACGCCGGGCCATCTCCTCGGCGGTGGACGGCCCGTTCGCCGCTAGGTCGCGGTAGTAGCCGAGCTTGTCGCCCATCACGACCAGAGCCGCGTTGAGCGTCGCACCCACTTCGTCGACAGCCCTGAAGACGAACGCCATCAGCTTGTCGGTGTCGATGTCGGTGACGGTCATTGCTGAGTTCCCCCTCTCGTGTGCCCGAGAAGGTCCGGTCGGTCGACCGGATCACCTTCGACGCTAGCCACGGCTCCACCGGCCGGATAGTTCACGATCTGAAGCGGCCGTCCCTGGCAGGACTCAGGTCGTGGTGATGGCGACCTTGCCGCGTACGCGGCCGGAGTCGAGGAGACGCATCGCCTCCGGGACCCTGTCGAGCGGGAAGGTGTGGCCGAGGCTCGGTACGACGGTGCCGGCCTCGAAGAAGCCGGCGAGGCGCTCCAGGTCGCTGGCGCGTTCCTTGGCGACGTACATGGCGAACCGCTGCCTGATGAACGGCGTGAGCAGGAGCGCCCCGAGGGATCGGTTCATGCCGCCGGTGAGGTTGCCGCCGTGCTCGCCTCCGACCAGCACCACGGTGCCGGTCGGGGTCAGCGCTCGCCGCTGCTGCTTTCAGAGGGATGTGACCAGCACGCTAGGCGTGCACCCGGCAGCGCCTGGGCGCCGCGATGGCCGCTCACCGGGATTGGGTAGACGCGAGCACCACGATGTGAGCGGCGGCTCTTGCCCGATCCGCCGTAGTCGTGTTTAGGTAAGCCTTACCTAAACAGGAGGCGCCATGGATTCGACCGCCAGCATTGCCCGCAGCATCCTGTCCTGCCCCCGTGGCGGCAGCGTGGTGATCGACGGCATCCCCTACTCGATGGAGGAGCTGGAGATGCAGGGCTTCGCCGACGACGGCGGGCGCCCGACCTTCCTGTGCCCACCCGAGCAACGGATGGCGTACGCCGGTCGACGAGGCAGCCACGTCGTGCTGGTCCTCCAGGGCGTGCTCGGCAACGGCGAGGCGGTCCGCCTGACCGGGACCCTGAGGTGGCTGAGTACGGATGCCTGCACGTGCTGCGAGACGGAGTGGGAGGAGGTGGTCATGGACGTCTCCAACGTGATGCTGGTCCGGCCGACCGGCGAGGCGGCGCCGATCCCGCTCGACGCCTTCACCGACCGCGACCTCGACCTCAACGACGGCGTGCTCCACCGTAACCAGGACCATCTCAACAACCACCACGGCAACGACCTCCGCGAGGCGGTCGCGACCCGTTCCTACATCCCGGTCGACACGATCCTCGCGGCCCAGATCACCGGGCTCTGCGCCGAAGGCTTCGAGTTCCAGTGGGTCGACGAGGGCGGGGCGCACAGCGCACGCACCACCTTCGACCGCCCGGCCAGGACGCCGGAGGACCTCGTCGCCGGCGTCCGCAAGGCCCTCGCCGCCGAGATCTGCTGAGCGGGACACTCGCGCCGAACCTGTTTCCTGGTACACAAATCCCATGTACCTTGGTGACGTATCAACGTCGTGCAAGGAGGCTCGGATGGTTGTGCAGACACTTCGCTCGATCGGTGGCTACGTGGGTGCGGTCGCCGGCACCCCGGTCCGGATGATCACGCCGACCAGGCCCGTGCCCCGCAGGGAGTACGACGAGACGCTGCGTACGTTGTCGGAGGCGTCGGTCGAGATGTACTTCAACGCCTTCAAGGACGTCGACTGGGACGCGCCCGAGATGGCGCTGCCCGAGGACGACGAGCGCTGGATCCTGCCCACGCTCGACATGCTCGGCGCCCATCCTTGGTACCAGTCGCTGCCCAAGGCACGGCAGATCGAGGTCGGCCGGCACCGCCTCACCGCCATGGTGAAGACCGGCTCCCAGTTCGAGCAGTTGCTCCTCCTCGGCGGCACCCAGTTCCTGATGGGCGTCGACAACGGCGACCCCGAGTTCCGCTACTTCATGCACGAGCTCACCGAGGAGACCCATCACATCCAGATGTTCCAGGAGTTCACCAACCGGGTCTGCCCCGACGTCGCGGGCGCACCGGGCTGGCTGATGCGTTCCATCCCGCTCGTGGGCCATCTCGGCGGGCTCTACCCGGCGCTCTTCTTCGCCATCATCCTGGCCGGCGAGGAGCCGATCGACCACGTGCAGAAGGAGGCGATGCGCGCCGGCGGAACCCACCCGCTCCTGGACCAGATCATGGCCATCCACATCGCCGAGGAGGCCCGCCACATCGGCTTCGCGCACGCCTGGCTCGAGGAGCACGCGCCCTCGCTCAACCCGGTCTCACGCTTGGCCCTCGGCATCCTCACCCCGCTCGCGATGCGGCTGGGCTCGGACGCGATCATCATCCCCTCGCGCGCCGACCGCGAGCTCATGGGGCTGCCCGACTCGGTCGTCCGCGAGGTCTGGGGCACCGGCGCCGAGGCCGCCGCGTTCCGCCGCCACCTCTTCGCCGACGTCCGGATGCTCTTCGACAACCTCGGGCTGCGTACGCCGCTGACGCGGTGGTCCTGGAAGGTGCTCGGCGTGGATGGACGGCCGGCGCGTTTCCGTGCCGAGCCGCCCAGCGCCGCTGCTTGACGAGCAGAGTTGAATGGCATCACCGACTCAACCGAGGAGCACGATGCCGAACAACGACAATGGCCGCGCGAACATCGGCGTGGTGGGCCTGGCCGTGATGGGGTCCAACCTGGCCCGCAACCTCGCCTCTCGCGAGGGCAACACGGTGGCGGTCTACAACCGCACCTACGCCCGGACCGAGGAGCTCATCACCGAGCACCCGGAGGCGGGCTTCCTCGCCTCCGAGACGATCGACGACTTCGTGGCGACGCTCGCCAAGCCGCGTACGGCGATCATCATGGTCCAGGCGGGCAAGGGCACCGACGCGGTGATCGAGCAGCTGGCCGAACGGTTCGAGCCGGGCGACATCATCGTCGACGGCGGCAACGCCAACTTCAACGACACCATCCGGCGCGAGCGCGAGCTGCGTGAGCGTGACCTGAACTTCGTCGGCACCGGCATCTCCGGTGGCGAGGAGGGTGCGCTCAACGGGCCCTCGATCATGCCCGGCGGATCGCCCGAGGCCTGGACGACGCTCGGCCCGATCCTGAAGAGCATCGCCGCGGTGGCCGAGGGCGAGCCGTGCGTGACCCATGTCGGGACCGACGGCGCGGGCCACTTCGTGAAGATGGTCCACAACGGCATCGAGTACGCCGACATGCAGCTGATCGCGGAGGCCTACGACCTCCTCCGGCGGGTGGGCGGGCTCTCGGTGGAGCAGCTCGTCGACGTCTTCAAGGACTGGAACACCGGCGACCTGGAGTCCTACCTGATCGAGATCTCAGCGGAGGTGCTCGCTCAGAAGGACGCCGAGACCGGCCAGCCGCTCGTGGACGTCATCCTCGACGAGGCGGGCTCGAAGGGCACCGGCGTCTGGACGGTGCAGAACGCGCTCGGCCTCGGCATCCCGGTCTCCGGAATCGGCGAGGCCGTCTTCGCCCGGGCGGTCTCCTCCAAGCCGGCCCAGCGCGGCGCGATGCGGGCCTCGGTGACCAACCGCCCGAAGGCCCCCGCGGTCCCCGACACGTTCGTCGATGACGTACGCGCGGCTCTCTACGCCTCGAAGGTCGTCGCCTACGCGCAGGGGTTCGACCTGATCGTGGCCGGGGCGAAGGAGTACGGCTGGGACATCGACCTCGGTGCGCTCGCCAAGATCTGGCGCGCCGGCTGCATCATCCGGGCCCGCTTCCTCAACCGGATCGTGGACGCCTACGCCACCAAGCCCGACCTGGAGACGCTGCTGGTCGACCCCTACTTCGCCGATGCGGTCGCGTCCGGCGAGGAGGCGTGGCGGCGCGTCGTCGGGATCGCGGCGGCCTCCGGCGTACCTGCCCCCGGGTTCTCCTCGGCGCTCGCCTACTTCGACTCGCTCGCCGCCGACCGGCTCCCGGCCGCACTCATCCAGGGCCAGCGGGACTTCTTCGGCGCGCACACCTACAAGCGCGTCGACAAGGACGGGACGTTCCACACCATGTGGTCCGGCGACCGCTCGGAGATCGCGACGACGCCCTCGACCCACTAGCCCTGTAGATACCGAACTTGGGGCTGTCGACGCTGCGAACGGCGGTCCTAGCCTGAGGCATGGGGTTCGACGTCGCCGCCGAGAGGTACGCCCGTTTCATGGGGCGCTACGCCGAACCCCTCGCACCTCACTTCGCTGACTTCGCCCGGGTCAGCATGGGCCAGCGCGTTCTCGACGTCGGCTGCGGACCGGGCACGCTCACCCGTGTCCTGGTGACCCTCACCGAGGCCCACCTGGTGGCCGCCGTCGACCCGTCGCCCCCGTTCATCGAGGCGGTCGCCAGGACGCTGGCCAGGGTGGACGTGCACACCGGCGTGGCCGAGGCGCTCCCCTTCGACGACAACTGGTTCGACGCCTCGCTGGCCCAGCTCGTCGTGCACTTCATGACCGACCCCGAGGCCGGCATCAACGAGATGGTCCGGGTCACCCGGCCCGGCGGCACCGTCGCGGCGTGCGTGTGGGACGGCGACACCGGTGCCGTCGCGCCGTTCTGGGCGTGCGTGCACGAGATCGACCCGGAGGCCGAGGACGAGGCACTGCTCGCCGGCTCCCGGCTGGGCGACCTGGAGAAGCTGTTCAAGAAGGTCGGCCTCCGCAAGGTCGAGCCGAGCGGCCTGGTGGTCCGCGTCACCCACCCCACGTTCGAGGACTGGTGGGACCCGTACACCTTCGGCGTCGGACCGGCGGGCGACTACGTGCAGTCCCTCGACGATGCCGGGCGCACCGCGCTCGAGGAGGTTGCTAGGCGCCGGTTGGGCAACGGCCCGTTCACGGTGACCGCGACGGCCTGGGCGGCCCGCGGCACCGTCGCCTAGCAACACGCCCGGGTCCTGCCGGATTTGCATTGGACCCCTATCCTCCATATGGTTGTAAAAGTCAACCAACTTGGAGGGATGATGATCGGGCACGCGACGTACCAGGAGCTGATCCACCAGCTCAGCGAGGTCGGAGCCGTACGGAAGGGCCTCGTACGCAGGCTTCCGCCCGAGCTGTCGGCCGGCTCCGCGGGGGTGCTGACGATGCTGCGTCGACACGGCGACATGACCATGAGCGAGCTCACCGAGTTGCTCGCCGTGGACATCTCGGTGACCAGCCGACACGTGGCGTGCGTCGCCGACCAGGGCTGGATCGAGCGCTCTCCCAACCCGGCCGACGGCCGCTCCCGCATCCTCCGTCTCACCGACACCGGGCGCGACCTGCTCGACAACGCCTCCCACCAGCTCACCGACCTCATCGCAGACCGGCTCAGCGGCTGGGACGAGCGCGACGTACATGAACTCGTACGGCTCGTCACCAAGCTCCGCGACAGCCTCGGCCACTGCGGCACCACCAGCAACTAGGCAGCACCACCAGAAAGGAAGTCCATGGCAACGACGACAGCCGCGCGGACTCACGCCGGTCCACCGGGACGCCCGTCCGAGGGCTCACCCACCTCCCATGGCGAGATGTCTCACCGCGAGATCATGGAGGCGCTCTCGGGCCTGCTGCTCGGCATGTTCGTGGCGATGATCTCCTCCACGATCGTCTCCAACGCTCTGCCCGAGATCATCGCCGACATCGGCGGCGGGCAGTCGGCCTACACCTGGGTGGTCACCGCCTCCCTGCTGACCATGACGGCCACCACCCCGCTCTGGGGCAAGCTGTCCGACCTGTTCAGCAAGAAGCTGCTCATGCAGATCGCGCTGGTCCTCTTCGTCGCGGCCTCGGCCGTCGCCGGCTTCGCCCAGAACCCGGGTCAGCTCATCGCTGCCCGGGCGATCCAGGGCATCGGCATGGGCGGTCTGACCGCTCTGGCGCAGGTCATCATGGCCGCGATGATCTCCCCGCGTGAGCGCGGCCGCTACTCGGGCTACCTCGGTGCCGTCTTCGCGGTCGCCACCGTCGGCGGCCCGCTGATCGGCGGGGTCATCACCGACGCCGACTCTCTCGGCTGGCGCTGGTGCTTCTACGTCGGCATCCCGTTCGCGGTGATCGCCTTCATCGTGCTGCAGAAGACCCTGCACCTGCCCGTCATCAAGCGCGACGGCGTCAAGGTCGACTGGGCCGGCGCGTTCTTCATGGCCGCCGGCGTCTGCCTGCTGCTCGTCTGGGTCACCTTCGCCGGCGACAAGTACGACTGGGCCTCCTGGGAGACCGCGGCCATGGTCGGCGGCTCCGTGCTGCTCCTGCTGATCTTCGTCCTCGTCGAGTCTCGGGCCAAGGAGCCGATCATCCCGCTGCGGCTCTTCGCCAACCGGACGATCACGCTCTCCTCGCTCGCCTCCCTCTTCGTCGGCGTGGCGATGTTCGCCGGCACGATCTTCTTCAGCCAGTACTTCCAGCTGGCCCGCGGCGAGTCGCCGACGATGGCCGGCGTGATGACCATCCCGATGATCGCAGGGCTGTTCCTCTCCTCGACCGTCTCCGGCCAGGTCATCACCCGCACCGGGAAGTGGAAGGCCTGGCTCGTCGTCGGCGCCGCCCTCATCGTCGGCGGGCTTGGCCTGCTCGGCACGATCCGCTACGACACCGAGTACTGGCACGTCGCCGTCTTCATGGCGATCCTCGGCCTCGGCGTCGGCATGACGATGCAGAACCTGGTCCTCTCCACACAGAACCAGGTCGCACCCGCCGACCTCGGCGCGGCCAGCTCCATGGTCACGTTCTTCCGCAGCCTCGGCGGCGCGATGGGCGTCTCCGCGCTCGGCGCGCTGATGGCCCACCGGGTCACCGACTATGTCCAGGACGGTTTGGCCGACCTCGGTCCGCGCTACGCCGCGCTGGCCCAGGGCACCTCGGGCGAGATCCCGGACATGGACAAGGTCCCCGAGCCGCTGCGGTCGGTGCTGGAGAGTGCGTACGGGCACGGCATCGCCGACATCTTCATGGTCGCCGCGGGCGTAGCCGTCATCGCACTGCTGTTCGTGGTGTTCATCAAGGAGGTTCCGCTGAAGACCAAGGGCGGGCTCGCCCAGGCCGCCGCAGAGGCTGCCGAGGTCGACCGCCCCGCCGCGGTCGCCGAGGCCGTCGCCGGGGTGCCCGAGCAGCACGCTGCCCCCGCGCCGGTCGGCAACGGGATCGCTCTGCACGGGTTCGTCCGCGGCGCCGGAAGCATCCCGATCCCGCACGCCGCGGTCACGCTGATCTCGCTCTCCGGGCGCCAGCTCGGCCGCTCGGTCGCCCACGCCGACGGCTCCTACGCGGTGGACGCGCCCGGGTCGGGGACATACGTCCTGATCGCCTCGGCCGACGGCTTCCAGCCGCAGGCCTCCACGGTGGTGGTTGCCGGTGAGCCGGTGGCGTACGACCTCCTGCTCAGCGGCACCACGGGCCTGAAGGGCATCGTGCGCGGCGGCGAGGACGGCGCGCCGATCAAGGACGCGATGGTGATCGTGACCGACGTACGCGGCGACCTGCTCTCCACCGGAACGACCGTCGCGGACGGCACCTTCTTCATCGACGAGCTGGTCCCGGGACCGGCAACGGTCGCGGTCAACGCCGAGGGCTACCGCCCGCGCGCGGTGCCGATCGAGATCGGCGCCACCGGCCTGACCCGGATCGAGGTCGAGATGGCCACCGGCGCCCGCCTGACCGGTGTCGTCAAGGCGGCCTTCGGGCCCCTCGCCGATGCCAGGGTGACGCTGGTCGACGCGGCCGGCAACGTGTCCGGGACCGCGACGACCGGCCCGGACGGGGCGTACGCCTTCGCCGATCTCGACAGCGGGGACTACACGGTCCTGGCCACCAGCTACCCGCCGGCGGCCGGCGCCGTGAGCCTCACCGGCCACGGTGTGGACGGCCACGAGATCGTCCTCTCCCACCCCGAGGACTGATCCGCGATGGCACTGACCGCACAGATCCGCACCCGCGACGGCTGGGCCGTGGCGCACGCGATCGTCACCCTCACCGACACGGCCGGCGGTCAGGTGCTGCGCGCCGAGGCCGACGAGGACGGTGTCGTCACCGACGACACCGTCCTCGCCCCCGGGCCGTACGTCGCGATCGTCACCGCGATCGGCTGGTCCCCCACGGCGGCGACCGCGATAGTCACGGCCTCGGGGACGGCTGCGCTCGGCACGGTCACCCTGACTCGTCAGGGGGACACGTCGCTCCCGGCCCCTGGGCCGTGGACGATCGACCCCGCCCACTCCACGGTCGGCGCGGTCGCGCAGCACCTGGGCATCTCCAACGTGCGCGGCCGGTTCACCGACTTCGCCGGGGTCGTCGAGATCGCGCCGGACCATCTGGAGAAATCCCGCGTCGAGGCCGTCATCCGTGCCGCCTCGATCGACACCGGCAACCGGATGCGCGACGACCACCTTCGCAGCGGGGACTTCCTCGATGTCGAGGCGTTTCCCCAGATCGTCTACCGCTCCACCGGCCTCACCCCGGCCGGACCGGACCGCTGGACCGTCCACGGGGAGCTCTCGATGCACGGGCAGACCCGTTCCGTAGACCTCGACGTCGCCTACCTCGGCACCGGCCCCGACGCCTGGGGCGGCACCCGCGCCGCCTTCCGCGCCACCGCCCAGCTGCGCCGCGAGGACTTCGCGATGAACTACAACCAGGCCGTCGCCGCCGGCATCGCCGCCATCGGCACGACCCTCAAGGTGGAGCTGGACATCCAGGCCGTCCAGGGCGACTCGCTGCCAGCCTGAGCCGAGACGTCAGCCCGGTCGGCCGAGGCGTGCCGGACGACTGAGACTCTGCGAATATGAGTGCATGGAGCTGCGCCATCTTCGCTACTTCGTCGCGGTCGCCGAGGAGCGGCATTTCGGCCGGGCGGCCGAGCGGCTCCACATGGCGCAGCCGCCGCTGTCGCAGCAGATCCGCCAGCTCGAGGCCGAGCTCGGCCTGACCCTGCTCACCAGGACGACACGACGGGTCGACCTGACCCCGGCCGGGGCTGCGTACCTGGAACGGGCGCGGGAGATCCTCGGTGCCGTGGACGCCGCCGCCCACGAGGCCGCGAGCATCGCCTCGGGGCGGCGCGGACGACTGCTGATCGGATGCGTCGGGTCGGCGACCTACTCGCTGCTCCCGGCCCTCGCGCGCACCCTGCGCGCCGAGCTGCCCGAGGTCGAGTTCGGGTTCCGGGGCGAGATGCTCTCGCCGGACCAGGCCGCGGCACTCACCGACGGCACCCTCGACCTCGGCCTGCTCCGCCCCCTGCCCACGACCCCATCCCCCGGCCCCGGTCTCTCGATCACCCACCTGCGCCAGGAGAACCTGCTGGTGGCGATGGCGAAGGACCACCGGTTCGCCGGCCGGCGCCGCGTACGCATCGCCGACCTCGACGGCGAGGGCCTCGTCATCCACGCCGGCGGCGGCCGCTCGGCGATGAACGCGATGATCCAGGACCTCTTCGACTCCGCCGGGATCCGCAGCCACATCGCCCACGAGGTCGCCGAGACGTCCACCCTGGTCACGTTCGTCGCAGCCGGCCTCGGGGTCGCCATCGTCCCCGAGCCGACCGCGGCCCTCGCCGTCCCGGGCGTCGTGTACGTCCCCCTCACCGGCACCCCCGGCGTCGAGCTCGTCGCCGCCACCCGCGCCGGTGACGAGAGCCCGCTGCTCTCCCGCGCCCTCGCCATCCTGGTCGAGTCGGCGCGAACTGACGAGAAATGATGGCGAGTCGATGCTCGTTATGACGAGCCGACTCGGCATCGATCGGGTCAGCGGCAGCGCAGGGTCTGCGAGGGAGCTACGCCGTAGGCCTGGCGGTAGGCGGCGGCGAAGCGGCCGAGGTGGGTGAAGCCCCAGCGGTGGGCGACCTCGGCGACGGTGTCGCCGCGGCTGGCGATGAGGTCGGCGTGGACACGTTCGAGGCGGATCTCCTGCAGCTTCTGGGTCGGAGTGCGGCCGAGGTAGCGCTGGAAGCCCTGCTGGAGGCGGCGGATGCCGACGTCGGCCTCGCGAGCGAGATCGGAGACGGCCCATTCGCGCGCCGGGTCGGCCTCCATGGCCTCGACGACGCGGGAGACGATGCGGGGCTGGACTGAGCCGACGGCCGGCTCCTCGGGGAAGCAGGCGGCGACGAACGCCGCGGTCAGCGTCCCCGCCAACCGGCGACGCACCCGCTCGTCGCCGACCAGGGCCGGGTTGCGCATCGCCTCGGTGCCGAGCGAGCCGAGCAGGCCGATCCAGGCGCGGGCACCGTGGGCACGCAGGTCGAGCTGGGCGGGGAGCCGGTCGGTGTGCAGCCCGACCAGGGCCGCGACCTCCTCGACCAGATAGTCACGCTCGACCCTCATCCCGACGATCGAGCAGTCCGCCGACCAGCGCGTCATCTTGGTCGGCCGGTCGGGAGGACACACGGTCGCCTGACCGTCGAGCGAGAGCACGTGTGCACCACCGACGTTGGCCTCGAGGACACCGCTTCGCGGGACGTTGACCGCCCAGGCCCCCGGGTGGTCGGACTCCACCGACACCTCCGCACCCCAGCCGATCCGGGTCAGCCGGACCGGGCCGAGGTCGACCGCGCGCAGCTCCGCCGGGCGGGCCGGCTTGCCGCGCATGATCAGGGCATGGGGGAAGTAGGCCTGGGAGACCTCCTCGGAGAAGGTCTCCATGTCGCCGGACGACCCGGACGACGCGGTGAGAGTGCCGGTCACGCTCATCTGCCACCCCCTAGTGACGTCCTTCACAGTAACAGCGCATCCAGGCGTCGCCGAGAGCGTCCTGAAACCCGGTGCGCAATCCGGATAGCCCGTTCGCCGAGCGGATCGCCGCCCTCGTGATCCGGATCTAGCGTCTTCCTCCGACGTGACCGCCACCACAGATCCGCGGCCCCGACTAAGGAGGAGCTCCATGGACCCACGCACCCTGCGGTCGACCTTCGGCCGCTTCGCGACCGGCGTCACCGTGATCACCTGCCGCACCCCCGACGGCGCCCACCACGGCGCCACGGTCACGGCCTTCACCCCGATCTCGCTCGATCCGCCGCTGGTGCAGGTCGCCATGACACGTACGTCGAAGGCGGCCGCCTATCTCGAGGGCGCGGCCTTCGCGGTCAACGTCCTCGCCGCCGACCAGAGCGATGTCGCCATGCACTTCGCCGGCCGCCCCGGCAGCGACCCGCTCCCCTGGCGCGAGGGCGCGACGGCGCCGCGGCTCGGCGGGACGGCCGCGACGCTGGTGTGCCGACCGTGGCGTACCGACGACGGCGGGGACCACGTGCTGTTCCTCGGAGAGGTCGTCGAGGTGATCACCACCGACCGCAAGCCGCTGCTCTTCCACGACAGCGCCTTCCACCACATCGGCAACCCGTCCTCGGAGGTGGTCTGGCTCGGTTGCCAGGACGACCCCAGCACCGGCTGGTTCGACGCGACCACGTCGTTCACCGCCATCGATGTCCCCGCGATCCCGCGATCCACCCACTACTGACGCCAACCAACAACCAGACCAAGGAGAGAAATATGACCGACGCCCTCGCCCCGGAGTCCCAGTCCGACGGTCCGCCGACCGTGAACCCGGCCGCCGATTCGCCCGTCAACCAGCAGACGAACTTCGCCTCCCGCCCGATGACCGGCGACGAGTACATCGAGAGCCTGCGTGACGGCCGCGAGATCTACCTGCACGGCGAGCGGGTCAAGGACGTCACCACGCACCCGGCCTTCCGTAACCCGGTGCGGATGACCGCGCGCCTCTACGACGCGCTGCACACCGGCCCGCACGTCGACGAGCTCACCGTGCCGACCGACACCGGCAACGGCGGCGTCACGATGCCGTTCTTCAAGACGCCGACGTCCTCCGCCGACCTGCTCAAGGAGCGCGACGCCATCGCTCGTTGGTCCCGGATGACGTACGGCTGGATGGGCCGCTCGCCCGACTACAAGGCCAGCTTCCTCGGCACCCTGCACGCCAACAAGGAGCTGTACACCCCGTTCCAGGACAACGCCGAGCGCTGGTATCGCGAGTCCCAGGAGAAGGTCCTCTACTGGAACCACGCGATCATCAACCCGCCGGTCGACCGCCAGCTGCCACCGGACGAGGTCGGCGACGTCTACATGAAGGTCGAGAAGGAGACCGACGCCGGCCTGATCGTCTCCGGCGCGAAGGTCGTGGCGACGGGCAGCGCGATCACCAACTACAACTTCATCGCCCACTACGGCCTGCCGATCCGTAAGAAGCAGTTCGCGCTGATCTGCACCGTCCCGATGGACGCCCCCGGCATCAAGCTGATCTGCCGCTCCTCCTACACCGAGCAGGCGGCCATGAACGGCGAGCCGTTCGACTACCCGCTCTCGAGCCGGATGGACGAGAACGACACCATCTTCATCTTCGACAAGGTGCTGGTGCCCTGGGAGAACGTCTTCATGTACGGCGACGTGGAGCGGATCAACTCGTTCTTCCCGCAGTCGGGGTTCCTGCCGCGGTTCACCTTCCAGGGCTGCACCCGCCTGGCCGTCAAGCTCGACTTCATCGCCGGCCTGCTGATGAAGGCGCTCGACGCCACCGGCTCGGGCGGCTTCCGCGGCGTACAGACCCGGGTGGGTGAGGTGATCGGCTGGCGCAACCTGTTCTGGTCGCTGACCGAGTCGATGGCCCGCGACCCCGAGCCGTGGGTCGGCGACGCGGTCATCCCGAAGCTGGAGTACGGCCTGACGTACCGGATGTTCATGATCCACGGCTATCCGCGGGTCAAGGAGATCATCGAGCAGGACGTCGCCTCCGGGCTGATCTACCTGCCTTCGGGCGCCGCCGACTTCAAGAGCCCCGAGGTGCGGCCGTACCTGGACAAGTACGTCCGCGGCTCCAACGGCATCACCGCCGTCGACCGGGTCAAGGTCATGAAGGCGCTGTGGGACTCGATCGGCTCCGAGTTCGGTGGCCGTCACGAGCTCTACGAGCGCAACTACTCCGGCAACCACGAGAACGTGAAGGCCGAGCTCCTCTTCGCCGCCCAGAACCGTGGTGGGGTGGACGCGATGAAGGGTCTCGCCGACGAGTTCCTGGCCGAGTACGACCTGGACGGCTGGACCGTGCCGGACCTGTTCTGACCCGCTCCCCGCTGAGGGCGGCGCCTCGCTCTGACGCCCTAGATCAGGCGTCGCCCTCAGCGCAGCACGATCCAGAGGCCCACGGCGGCGGGCAGCATCCCGAGGATCAGCCAGGGCGTGAGCGGGCTGCGCCGGTGGATGAGGAACCCGCCGGCCAGGCCCAGCACCCCGAAGGCCGCCGCGATGATGCACAGGCCGATCCGCGAGCTCTGGTAGATCGGGTCGATCGCCACGGCCCCGATGACCAGCCCGACCGCCAGGTGGGCGACGGTGAACACGACGAGGACGGACGCGACCCACTGCTTCACGTGAGTGAGCGACTTGTCGTTGACGGGCCGGATCGGGTTGTCCGGGTCCATCAGGTGGCGTGGTCGTCGCGGTTGATCGTTCACAGTCTCATACTTACCAGACCAACTGTTTGTGCACCAACTATTGGTACGCTAACTCACATGCCGACGAAGAAGGATTCCCTCTCGGAGATCGAGAACCCGCTCGCGCTCGATCAACAGGTCTGCTTCGGCCTGGCCGTGGCCGCCCGCAGCGTCATCGGCCTCTACCGGCCCCTGCTCGAGCCCTTGGGCCTGACCCACCCGCAGTATCTGGTCATGCTGGCACTCTGGGAAGAGGAGTCGCTCCGCGTCTCCGAGCTCGGCCGAAAGGTCCAGCTCGACCCCGGCACCCTCTCCCCGCTCCTGAAACGCCTCGAGGCCCAGGACTACATCCGGCGCGAGCGCAACCAGCACGACGAGCGCTCGCTCGCCGTCGTACTGACCGACCGCGGACGTGCCCTGCGCGACGACGCCGAGAAGATCCCGCCCGCGATCGTCGAGCGCCTCGGCATGGGCGTCGACGAGCTCATGGAGCTCCACCACCGGCTGCTGGAGGTCATCGCCGCGGCGACCAGGTGAGCCGCGGCCGGCACTCTAGGAGCTGGACGCCAGCGCGCCCGCGAGCGAGTCGAGGACGCCGGGGACGATGGAGAAGTAGGCCCACCGGCCGCGCTGCTCGCGGGTGACGAGCCCGGCCTCGACCAGCAGCTTCATGTGATGGGAGACCGTCGGCTGGGACAGCCCGACCGGCTCGGTGAGGTCGCAGACGCAGGCCTCCTTGTCCTCGGCGGCCGCGATGATCGAGAGCAGCTTGACCCGGTTGGGGTCACCGAGCGCCTTGAACATCCGCGCCAGCGCCTCGGCCTGCTCGTCGTCGAGAACGCCTGCGGTCACCGGCGAGCAGCACGCGACGGCGGCGGACGGGAGCACGGGAAGAACGGTCATGAGGACGAGTCTACCGAACGATATTGACGAACGTCGATACGTCGCCTAGGGTCGCCGTCATATCGACGTTCTTGAATCTGAGGAGCATCATGACCGATCTTCCCGTTGCCGTCATCGGCGCCGGCCCCCAGGGCCTTGCGGCCGCCGCCCATCTCCTTGAGCGTGGCCTGACCCCGCTCGTGCTCGAGCAAGGGAGCGAGCCTGCTGCAGCCGTCGCCGAGTGGGGCCACGTACGCCTCTTCTCGGCCTGGCCCGAGCTGGTCGACAAGGCTGCTGCCCGGCTTCTCGAGCCGACCGGCCACGTCGCACCTGAGAAGGGCTACCCGACCGGTGCGCAGTGGCGCGAGGGCTACCTCGTCCCACTTGCCGACACCCTCGGGGACCACGTCCGCTACCGCGCCACGGTCACCGGCGTCTCCCGTAGGGGCCGCGACCGGCTGGTCGACGCCGACCGCGCCGAGCAGCCGTTCGTCCTCCATGTGACCGGCGCCGACGGCACCGAGGAGCGCATCGAGGCGCGCGCCGTCATCGACGCCTCCGGCACCTGGCGCCGCCCCAACCCGGCCGGCGCTGACGGGCTCCCGGCACTCGGCGAGAGGGCTGCCCACGCCGCGGGCGCGCTCGGCTACGCCGTTCCGGACCGCGCCCACCCCGAGGCGTACGCCGGCCGGCACACGGTCGTGATCGGCGCGGGTGACTCCGCGTTCAACGCCGTCAACGAGCTCACCGCCATCGCCAGGGACCACCCGGGCACGAAGATCACCTGGGCGATCCGCCGCGCGGTCTCGACGAACACCTTCGGTGGCGGCGAGGCCGACGAGCTCCCGGAGCGGGGCGCTCTCGGCGTACGTGCCAAGAAGGCCGTCCAGGAAGGCACGGTCGAGCTGGTGACCGGGTTCCGCACGGAACAGATTGACGGTGCCACCGTCATCGCCGAGGACGGCCGCGTCATCGAGGCCGACCAGATCGTCGTGCTCACCGGCTACCGCCCCGACCTCGGCTTCCTGAGCGAGATGCGCCTCGACCTCGACCCGACGCTGGAGGCGCCGCGCAACATCGCGGTCCAGATCGACCCCAACCTGCACTCCTGCGGCTCGGTCAGCGCGACCGGCGCCAAGGACCTCGCCCAGCCCGAGCCCGACCTCTACCTCGTCGGGATGAAGTCCTACGGCCGCGCGCCGACCTTCCTGGCGATGACCGGCTACGAGCAGGTACGCAGCGTGGTGGCCGAGCTCGCCGGGGACCACGATGCAGCCGCCCGGGTGGAGCTCGAGCTCCCGGACACCGGGGTCTGCGGCGGCGCCGGGGTCTTCGACGACCCGGACAGCACCAAGAACGGCGGCTGCTGCGGGACCCCCGCCCCGAGCGAGGAGATCTTCACGATCAGCCGGGCGCCGATCACGCTCTCGTGATCGAACGCTCAGGGTTCACGCCGAGCTCGCCGAGCAGGGCGAGCACCCGCTGCTCGATCTCGTCCCGAATGCCGCGTACGTGGTCGATGTCGCCGCCCTTCGGGTCGGTGACCTTCCAGTCCTCGTAGCGCTTGCCCGGGTAGAACGGGCAGGCGTCGCCGCAGCCCATGGTGATGACGGCGTCGGCGCTGCGTACGACCTCGTCGGTCCACGGCTTCGGGAACTCCCCGGAGATGTCGATCCCGAGCTCGGCCATGACCTCGACAGCGACCGGGTTGATCGCCGCGGCAGGCGCCGAGCCACCGGACCAGCCGATCGCCCGGTCGCCGGCGTAGTGGGCGAAGAAGCCGAGCGCCATCTGGGAACGGCCGGCGTTCTCGACACAGAGGAAGAGGACGCCCGGCTTGTTGTCGGTCGGTGATGCATCAGCGCTCATCGAGGCACTCCTGGGGCGAGGGGATGTGGGGGTCAGGAATCGAAACGGGAGGCGAGCGTCCTGATTCGGCGCTCGAGCTCGAGGTACGCGGCGTCGAAGGCCTCGGGGCCATCGCCCACGGGGTCAGGGATCGACCAGTGCAGCTCGCCGCGGACCTTCGGGGTCTCATGGGCGCGGTCACAGACGGTGACCACCAGATCGTCCGGGTCGAGCACGTCGTCGAGATGACGGGGATCGACGATGGGGAGCTCCAGGTCGTGGCGGGATGCGACATCGACCGCCCCGGGATTGATCTGCTCGGCGGGGTGGGTGCCGGCGGAGGCGGCCGGGATCGCGCTGACCTGGCGCCACAGCGCCGCGGCCAGATGCGATCTGGCCGAGTTGCCGGTGCACACGAACAGGACACGCCTGGGCACCGCCACGGGGGACGCGGTGCCCAGGCTCTCGAGCGCGTCCTGCTCGAGGTGCAGGTACGTGCGTCTCCCGTCGCCCTCGGAATGATGACGGGACACGACGCCTGCGCTCACCAAGGTCTGCACGTGGTGAGCAAACAAGTTCGACGAGACATTCAGCATCCCGGCGAGCTCCGTGGGGGAGGCATCACTCATCTGGAGGCTGTCGACGATCCGAAGTCGCACCGGATCACCGAGCGCTGCGTGCATCTTCGCCCGGCGTTCCAGCTCCGGCTGTCTTTCAACCTCCATTGACTCAATATTGACTGAGTAATCCTCGGACGTCAAGAATGCGAGCGTGATCTCTTCCCTCCCGCGCCGCCTGCTGGCCGAGTTCCTGGGCACCGCCCTGCTCGTCGCCGTGGTCGTCGGATCCGGCATCGCCGCCCAGCAGCTCTCCCCCGATGATGTCGGCCTGCAGCTGCTGGAGAACTCGATGGCGACCGTCTTCGGACTGGCCGCGCTGATCCTGATGTTCGGCCCGGTCTCCGGGGCGCACTTCAACCCGGTGGTTTCACTGGCCGACTGGTTCCTCGGCCGAAGCGGAGCCCGAGGCAATTCGCTCGGCCGGCGCGCCGGGAAGGGGCTCTCGCTTGTCGAGGTCGGCGCCTACGTGGTGGCCCAGATCGCGGGTGGGATCGGTGGCGCTGTGTTGGCCAACGTCATGTTCGACCTCGACGCGGTCACGCTCTCGACCAAGGACCGCGCCACCAGCGGCCACTTCGTGGCAGAGATCGTCGCCACGGCAGGTCTCGTGGCCCTGATCTTCGCCCTCGTACGCAGCGGCCGCGGCGCCCTCGCAGCGCCCGCGGTCGGTGGCTACATCGGCGCCGCCTACTGGTTCACCAGCTCCACCTCGTTCGCCAACCCGGCGGTCACGATCGGCCGGGTCTTCTCCGACACCTTCGCCGGGATCGCGCCGGGGTCGGTGGCTCCGTTCGTCCTCGCGCAGCTCGTGGGCCTGGTCGTCGGCGTACTTCTGATCCTGGCGCTCTACCCCGACGCCGGCGAGCGGGCCGACGACGTCGTCGTCAGACCTGGCTGACCGCGGTGAGCAGGTGTGGCCAGGCCGTCGAGGTCGGGTCGCCCCAGGCGGCGTGGTCGGCGCCGTCGACCACCTCCAGGCGTACGCCGGGGTGTGCTGCCGCGTAGCGCTCGGAGATCGCGAGCGGGATCACGGTGTCGGCGGCGCCGTGCAGGATCCGCACGGGGACGTGTGGGGTGAGGCCGAGCGGATCTGCTGCGGCGTACGCCTCGGGCGTCTCGGCCGAGGTGCCGCCGAGGAACTCCTCGACCGCGCCGTCGCCGAGGCCGTCCCGGCTCATCGCGGCGAGGGCGGCGGCGGGAGCCAGGGCCACGACACCGGTGACGAGGGTGCCTTCCCGGGAGGCCGCCCTCAGGGCGAGCTGGCCGCCGGAGGAGTGGCCGACCAGGGTGATCCGGCGGGGTGCGTCGTTGTGGATGGTCCACTCCCGGCCGCTGAGCTGGATGGACTCGATCGCGGTCTCGATGTCCTCGAAGGCCTGCCGCCACTCGCCGGGTCCGTGCCGGTACTCCACCGTCGCGGTCAGATGGCCCGCCTCGGCCAGCGCCCGGCCCGCAGACCAGGTCCGCATCCGGTCGGAGTCGCGCCACATCCCGCCGTGGAGCAGCAGTACGAGCGAGTCGGTCGCCTCGGCCGGCTCGAAGACGTCGGCGACCTGACGGGCGGTGGCCCCGTAGCGCATCGTCGCGTCGGGATAGGTGGTGTCGGTGGTGGTCATGACTTCTCCCTGCTGTTGATTCGGCCGTCGCGGTCGAGCAGCACGCTGACCGCGACGCCGACCACCAGCCCCCAGAAGGCGGAGCCGATGTTGACGACGGTGATGTCGGCGACGGTCACCAGGAAGGTGACCAGCGCGCCGGTGACGTACGGCCCGTTGAAGGCGGTCTGGAAGGCGCCCTGGAGCGGCTTGAGCATGGCCAGCCCGCCCAGGACGGCGACGTACGCCTCGGGCATGGTGGTGATGACCCGCACCATGCCGGGAGCGAGCAGGCCGAACCCGATCGCGAGTACGCCGCACCAGATCGCCGCGGCATAGTGCCGTCGTCGCTCGCCCGAGGCGGTGACCAGCGCGTTGGTCGGCCCGGCCAGACAGGTGGACACGCCGCCGAACGGGGCTGCGACCAGCGAGGTCACCCCGCACCAGCCGGTCACCTGGTTCATCCGCGGGTCGTGGCCGGCTGCCCGCAGGACCGCCATGCCCTGGCCGTTCTGGACGACCAGGACGGTGATCAGCAGAGGGATGGTGAGCTCGATGAAGGCGGACCCGGTGAAGACCGGCGCGGTCCAGACCGGGTCGATCATCCAGCGGCCGGAGACCTCGACGGCCGGTCGGTCGGCGAGGCTCACCGCGACCGCGCCGACCGCGAGCGCGACCAGCACCGCCGGGAGCCAGCGGACGAGCCGTGGGACCGCGCTCACGGCGACGAAGGCGGCCACCATCGGTCCGGCGATCGCCAGGTCGCGGTCGACGGCGAGGACCAGGTCGGTGCCGAAGCGGAGGAAGACACCGGCCACCATCGCCATCACGATCGGCATCGGCAGCAGGTGCATGACCCGGTCGACCTGACGGGTCAGGGCCAGCGCGACCAGGAGCAGCGCCGCCATGATGAAGCCGCCGACCGTCTCCGGCCAGGTGGTGCCGGCGGCCATCGCCTGGCCGACGACCACGGTGCCGGGGATCGTCCAGAAGTAGACCAGCGGCTGCCGGCTCCAGCGCGAGGCGATGACCGTCAGCACCCCGTTGAGGCAGAAGACTGCGCTCACCCAGGAGGCGACGACACCGGCGGAGAGCCCGGCTCCCTGGCCGACGGCGAGAATCACCGCGACCGGGCCGGTGCAGGAGAACAGGAAGCCGATGAAGCCGTTGACCAGCTCGTGGCGGCCGAGGTCGCGCCTCAGGCCTGTCGGTGCGTACCGGACGTCGAGGTCGGTGCTCATGGCTCCTCCGTCGGCTCGGCCGCCATCGCCGCGAGCTCGGTCCGGCTGCGTACGCCGAGCTTCGCGTAGATGCGGGTCAGGTGGTACTGCACGGTCTTGGGCGAGACGAAGAGCTGCGCGGCGACCTCGCGGTTGGAGAGCCCCGAGGCGACCATCTCGGCGACGGTCTCCTCCTGCGGGGTCAGGTCCACCGGCCCGCGCTGGCCGCGCGGTGACCGCACTCCCCCGGCGCGCAGCTCGCGCTGGGCGGCGTCGACGTAGGTCAGCGCCCCGAGTCCGTCCCACAGATCGCGCGCGGAGGAGAGCAGCGCCTCGGCGTCACGACGACGACCGGCGCGACGCAGCGCCTGACCGTAGGCGAAGGTGACCCGGGCGCGCTCGTAGCGCAGCGGCATTCCGTCGAGCAGCCCGAGCGCACGGTCGAACGTGTCCCGGACGCCGGCGAGGTCGCCACGGGCCCCGTGCCAGCGGCCCCGAGCGGTGGCCAGCCTGGCCTGGGCGGAGCGGTGCTGCTCCTCACGCGCGCGGGTCTCGTGCGGGCGGAGGAACTCATCGGCCTCGTCCAGGCGGCCCTCCGCGATCAGTGCGGCGGCGTACGTCTCGGCCCAGGGCCAGATGGCCGGCTCGGTCAGCGCGCTGCCGGCCGGGGCCTGGGTGAGCGGCTCGAGGATGCGGAGGACGGCACGGAAGTCGCTGCGGGCCTCGGCGAGGTGGGCGCGGGCGAGCAGCGCCGGCACGCGCATGATCTCGTAGCCCTGCGCCCCGATCTCGGCGGCGCGGGCGGTGCGGGCGGCCTCCTCCCAGCTGCCGCGCAGCAGGTGGGTCTCGGTGGCTGTCCACTCCAGCAGCGGGGTGACCAGGGCGATGCCCGACTCGGCGGCCAGCGCCCGCCCGGCCGCGACCGTCTGCAGGGCCGCGTCGCCCTCGCCGGTCAGGAACTGCACCCGCGCCAGCCAGGCCAGGGCCCACATCGAGATCCGGGTCGAGCCGCCGAGGACCCGTGGGTCGGTGACCCCCTCCAGGCGGCTGCGGGCCTCGTCGGGCTCGTCGGCGAGCACATCGAGCCAGCCGCGGCCCATCGTGACCCGCTGGGTCTGGGCGCTGTGCCCGACACGACGGGCGGCTTGGGTGTACGCCTCGTGGGCCTCCTCGAACCGGCCGGCCATCGCCAGCCCGAGCCCACGGATCGCCGCCGCCTCGACGCCCGCCGCCGAGTCGCGGCCGGCCAGCGAGATCGCCCGGTCGGCCCAGGTGACCAGCTCGGCGCCCCGGCACAGTGCCAGGGAGTGCAGCACGTGCCGGGTGGCGATCAGGGCGGCGGTCTCCGGCTCCCGGTCGGCGTTGACGATGTCCCAGGCGCGCTTGAGCCGCACCTCGGCCTCGGTGGCGCGGCCGCGCAGGATCGCCAGATAGGCGAGCACCGCGTCGCGCAGCGGCGTCTCGCGCAGACTCTCGACCACGGGCACCAGCGCTGCCGCGCCCATGCCGTCGCCGGCTGCGACCAGGGCGTCCACGGAGCGGATCAGCCGGTCGTCGCGCCGCACGGGGTCCTCGGTGAGCCGGCTGGAGTCGCGGTAGAGCGCCGCGGCCTCCGCCCAGGCACCTTCGTCGCCGCGCCGTTGCGCCAGCCGGGCGACCTCCTCTGCGAGCTCGGCGTCGGGCAGCGGGGTCGCGGCGACGAGGTGCCGCGCCCGGCGGACCTCGTCGTCGACGATCGCGGCTGCGCGCTGGTGCGCGTCGGCGGACCGGCGAGCGCCCATCGTCGCCAGCACGGCGACAGCGACCAGCGGCGTACGCCATCGGGGGCGGTGGTCGCGGGTGGCCTCGACGAGCCCGGCCGAGGCCAGGGCGTCGACCGCGGAGAGCGGGTCCTCGAGCCCGGCGAGGGCCGCGGCTTGACCCAGCGACGTGTCCTCTCCCAGGATCGCCAAGGCCTCGGCGAGGGCACGTCCGGCGGAGCCGCACCCGGCGAGGGCGAGCTGGACCTCGTCGCGTACGTGGACCGGCGCTGGCAGCTGGGTGTCGGCCCGTGCCCAACGGGTCGGCGGGAGCTCGTCGAGCAACGCGACCGCGTCCCGGGGGCTGCCCGCGGTGTGGCGGGCGAGGACCTCGGCCATCGACGGGTGCAGGACCCGTCCGCGCAGCGAGGCGAGCTCGCCGACCGCGGCCGCGTCCAACCCCTCGATGCGTACGGTCTCGGCGGCGATCTCGCCGAGGAACGCGGTGCTGCGGGTGGCCGCCAGCACCACCAGCACCGCTGCGTCGCGGTGCCGACGCAGCGCGGAGGCGATCGCCTGCAGCGAGAAGGTGTCGGCGAGGTCGCCGTCGTCGACCAGGACCAGTCCGGGCTCGTCGACACACCCGGCCAGGGCTCGCGCGATCAGGGCATCGGCCGCGGCGACCGGGTCGGCCGGCGGCTCATCTCCGAGCAGCTGGCGGAGCACCGCGCCGGGCGAATCCTGCTCCCACGCACCGGCGCGGGCCCTCAGCGCCGGCGTGCCGACCCGGTCGGCCAGGCCGCGCAGCAGCGCGGTCTTCCCCAGGCCCGGGTCGCCGAGGACGAGTACGGCGGCGGAGCCGGAGGTGCGGGTGGCTGCCAGCCGCGAGGTGAGCTCGACGAGCTCCTCCTCGCGACCGACACACCCAGCTCGTTCGATGAGCACGGTCACACCCTAGGCCCCCTTCATGCCGGTACGCCGTCGTCGAGCGTGACGCTCACGACGGTCTCCTCGGGGGACCGCGGCACAGCCACGGCCACGACGGAACCAAGCAGCGCGACGCCCGCGAAGATCTGGAAGGCGGTGGTGCCACCCACCCCGGCGGCGACCAGTGCCCCGCCGATGATCGGTCCGACGATCCCGCCCAGCCGGCCGAACCCGGCACACCACGCGACGCCCGCGCCGCGGGCCCGGGTCGGGTAGTAGTTGGCGACGAGTCCGTAGATGAGCACCTGCGTACCGATCGTGCCGACGCCGGCGATCGCGACGGCCGGGAACAGGACTGCGAGCGGCAGCCCGAGGGGCAGCAGCAACAGCATCAGGGCGGCGAGCACGAAGGTCGTCGAGACCACCTTCTTGGCGCCGGTTCGGTCGGCGACGTACGAGGCGAGGAGGCCACCGAAGATGGCGCCCCCGTTGAGCACCAGCAGGAAGGTGAGTGCGTACGCCTTGCCGTAGCCGTTGTCCTCCATGATCTTCGGCAGCCAGGTGTTCAGGCCGTAGGTGAGCAGCAGACCGGAGAAGCTCATCAGCCCGAGCACCATCGTCGGGAACGCGAGCGGGCGGCGCGCCAGGGCGCTGAAGCCGACCGCCTCCTGGGCGGTGTCGGTCGCCGCGACCCGGCCGCGGGAGTCGAGCCACAGCTGAGACTCGGGCAGCTTGGCGATCGCGAAGGGCAGCAGGAGCACCAGCGGGGCGGCGCCGATCGCCATCAGGATCCGCCAGTTGGAGCCACTCGGGTCGATGATGAGCGCCATCACGGAGGCGGTCACGCCACCGGCGGGGATGCCGCTGTAGACGATCGCGTTGAGCCGGTTCTTCCGCTCCGGCGGCGCGAACTCGGCGACCAGGGCGCCGACGGTGGCCAGGATGGCCCCCAGCCCGAGGCCGGTGAGGAAGCGGAGGATGCCGAAGACGGCGATCGACTGGGCGAACGCGGTCGCGGCCATCCCGAGCGAGAACCAGGTGATGCTGGCGAGCACCACCTTCCGGCGGCCGATCCGGTCGCTGACCGCGCCGGCGCTCAGCGCGCCCACGAGCACCCCGACCAGCGCGTAGCTGCCGAGCGTGCCCGCCTGGCCCGCGGATAGCTGCCCGATCTGCCCGGGATCAGCCATCAGGGTCGGCAGCACCGTGCCGTAGACCACGAGGTCGTAGCCGTCGAACATCAGGGCCAGCGCGGAGAGCGCGACGACCCAGGCGAGCTGGCGCCCGGTCTTGGCCCGAGTGATTTCATCGGTGTTTTCGGACATGGGTGATCTCCATGGGTGACGCGAGCGTGCTCGCGAAGGGAGGGACGGCCCCGAGAGAGGACCTGGTGGCTCAGCCGAGGTCACCGCCGGCGACGGGAAGGACCGTGCCGGTGATGTAGGAGGCTTCCTCGGAGGCGAGGAAGCAGATCGCGGCGGCCTGCTCGTCGAGCGTGCCGTAGCGGTGCATCAGTGAGGTCTCGAGGGTCTGGTCGATGTGGGCCTGGAACCACGCCTTCTCGGTGTCGGTACGCGGCTGTGGTGTGCCCCGGGAGATCCGGCGCGGCGGAGCCTCCGTACCTCCCGGGGCCGTCGCGGTGACCCGGACACCCGACCCGGCGTACTCCAGCGCGAGCGAGGCGGTGATCGCGTTGATCCCGCCCTTCGCCGCGGAGTAGGGGATCCGGTGGATGCCGCGGGTCGCGGCCGAGGAGACGTTGACGATGACGCCGTGCCCGCGCTCGACCATGCCCGGCAGCGCGGCCCGGCAGGCGTACAGCGTGGTCATCAGCGAACGGGTGATCTCGGCGTCGATCTGGTCGGCGGTGAACTGGGTGAACGGTTTGAAGTTGATCGCGCCACCGACGTTGTTGATCAGCACGTCGATCCGGCCGTACGTCTCCAGCGCCCGATCGACCAGCGCGGCCGCGCCCTCGTAGTGCTCGAGGTCGCACTCGACCGCGCTGGTGGTCGCGCCCTGGCCGGTGAGCTCCTCGGCCACCTCGGCTACCAGCGGCGAGCGGTCGGCGAGAACTACCTTGCCACCCTCGGCGGCCACCCGTCGCGCGACCTGCGCGCCGATGCCCTGGGCCGCGCCGGTGATCACCACGACCTGGCCGGCGAACCGGCCGGGGGAGGTGAACCGCGGCCTGGTCGCGGCGGCCGACTCGGCCATCGCGCGCCGCATCGTCTCCTTGGACCGCTCGCTGTGGGCCTTGATCAGCTCACGGGCGGCCGCTCGGTCGCCGCGCTCGAAGGCCTCGACGATGTCGAGGTGGTCCTGGGTGCACCGCGGGTGGCACCAGGTGGCGTTGCGCAGCACGTCCTCCATCCGGCCCTTGACCCCGAGCGCCTGGTAGGCGGCCAGCAGGTGGCTGTTGCCGGTGAGGGTGAACAGGTAGTCGTGGAAGGCCGCGTTCGACTCGGTGTAGCCGTGGGCGTCGAGGAACCGGTCACCGTCCACGTACGGCAGGGTGGACTCGGCGAGCAGGCGGTAGCCGGCCAGCTGCCGGGAGTCGAGCCGCCCGATGGTCAGATCGAGCGCCCCCACCTCCAGCGCCGCCCGGGCCTCGAAGATCGCGTCGGACGCGGAGATGTCCGGGTGCTCCTCACCGATCGTGTAGCCATCCGCGGTCGTGTCCCCGCCGGTCGAGCCGGCGCCTCCGCTGGTCGAGCCGCCGGAGCCGCTAGGCGGAGGCGTGCCGAGACCAACAGAGTCGCCTCGAGCGAACGTCAGCTGACCGCCGATGCCACGCGCCTCGGGGGACTGGATCAGATCCTCGACCGTGTTGGTCTCGACACCGGCCACTGCGTGTCCGGGCTCGACCAGCGGAGGAAGCACCAGCTGGCCGGCGATGCGGCGAATCCGGTCGCCATCGTCGGTCGAGCTGTCACCCCGGCTGGTCGAGCCCCCGGAGCCGCTAGGCGGAGGGGTGTCGAGACCAACAGAGTCACCGACCGCGAACACCTCCTGACCGCCGATGGTCCGTGCTTCGGGGGACTCGATCAGCGCCGCGACTGTGTTGGTCTCGACACCGCTCGCTGCGCTCGCGGGCTCGACCGACGGGGCGGCTGGGACGGCGAGGGCGAACTTCTCGTAGTAGAACCCGGTGGGCTCGAGACCGGCGTCGGCGACATGCGTACGCACCGCCTCGACCATCGGCGGCGGGCCGCACAGGTAGATCGCGACGTCGCCGTCGTGCAGGTCGTCGGCGCCGATCAGGCTCGTCACGTAGCCCTTGTTGGCCGCGGTCGAGGCGGGGTCGGAGACGCAGTGGTCCCAGCTGAACCCGGGCAGCCGCGAGACGAGCTCGCGCACCTCCTCCAGCTTGACCAGGTCGTCGTCGGTGCTGACGCCGTAGACCAGCCGGCCGCCGCGGTCGCAGCCGTCGACCTCGAGCTGGCGCAGCATCGAGAGCACCGGCGCGAGCCCGGTGCCACCGGCCAGCATCAGCACCGGCCGGCGCGCCTCGCGCAGGAAGAAGGAGCCGTTCGGGCCGGTGAAGGTGACCTCGTCACCGACGGCGGCGCGCTCGGTCAGCCAGGTCGACATCGCACCGCCGGGGGTGAGCTTGACCAGGAAGACGAGCCGCTCCTCGTGCGGGGCGTTCGCGAAGGAGTAGGACCGGGTCACCTCGGTGCCCGGCACGGCGATGTTGACGTACTGCCCCGGGAGGAAGGCCAGCTCGCCGCGGTTGGGGATGTCGATGGAGAGCTCGACCGTGGTCGGGCTCAGCCGGTCCAGGCCGACGACGGTGCCGGTGTAGCTCGCGGCACCGGTCTTGGCGACCTCGGAGGTGGTGGCGATCTGCAGCGCGAGGTCCGAGCGCGGCTTCATCGAGCACGGCAGGGCGTACCCCTCGGCGGCCTCCGCCGGCGACAGCGCGTCCTCGATGTAGGTGCCGCCGTCGTACTCCCCCGACTCGCACAGCGCCTTGCACGTCCCGCAGGCACCGTCGCGGCAGTCCAGCGGGATGTTGATCCGCTGCCGGTAGGACGCGTCGGCGACGGTCTGGTCCTCACGTACGGTGATGAACCGGGTCACCCCGTCCTCGAAGGACAACGCGACCTGGTGGGTCGTGGTCTCGCCAGAAATGGGCTCAGCGATTGCAGTCATCGCAGGCGCCTCAGACGTGGTAGATGTCGACGACGTGGTGGATGTAGTCGTTCTTCAGCACCACGGTCTTGCGGCGGATCAGCGGCTGCTCGCCGGAGAAGTCGATCGTGTAGAACGACGTGCCGTAGTAGGGATCGACGCTCTTGTAGCGGAAGTACATGGTGTGCCAGTTGAAGCGCACGTCGACCAGGTCACCGCGGCGCTCGATCACCTCGACGTTGCTGATGTTGTGCGACGTACGCGGCTCGGGCAGCGAGGTGGCGGAGGACCGCTCCGTACGGATCCGGAAGACGCGGTCCTCCAGACCACCCTTGTTGGGGTAGTAGATGAGCGACATCTCGGTCTGCGGGTCCTCGGTGAGGAGGTCGGCGTCGTCCCAGCAGGGCATCCAGTAGACGACGTCGTCGGCGTAGCACTCGAGCCACTTCTCGAACTCGCGGTCGTCGAGGAAGCGCGCCTCGCGGTAGAGGAACTGCTCGATCATGGTGTGCGTGATGAGCTTCGCCCCGGCGGGAGCCGAGTTCTGCGTGAGCGTCATGATCAGTTGCCCTTCTCGTTCGCGATGGCCGTACGCATCTGCTCGGTCCACTGGGCGTGCATGACCGGGTAGAGGCCCTCGTCCTCGTTCTTCGCCCCGGCCGAGATGACCCCGGGCATGTCCAGCGCCTCGGCGACCTCGTCGGGTCCGGTGAGCCAGTGCTCGGCACCGCGGCTCATGTCGTTCCACGGTGCGGCGGAGGCCTGGTAGGTCAGGAAGCAGGAGCGGAACTCCTCCAGGTCGTCGGGCGTGGCCATGCCGGAGGCGTTGAAGAAGTCCTCGTACTGCCGGATCCGCCAGGCCCTCGACGCAGGCGATTCGCCCTTGGGAGCGATGCAGTAGATGGTGACCTCGGTCTGGTCGACCGAGATCGGGCGGAAGTGCCGGATCTGGGTCGAGAACTGGTCCATCAGATAGACGTTGGGATAGAGCAGCAGGTTGCGCGAGCCCTTGACCATGAACTCGCCCTTGGCCTCGCCGAACTTCTCCTTGAGCACGTCCATCTGGTCCCACAGCGGCCGGTCGGCGGGGTTGGCCGCCCAGGTCCACAGGCACAGGTGGCCGTTCGGGTAGGACCAGTAGCCGCCACCCGCCTTGCCCCAGCTGCCGGCGTCGACGGTCTTGGTCGTGTTCTTCGACTCGCCGGTGTTGCGGCGTGAGGTGGTCGCCGCGTAGTTCCAGTGGGTGGCGGTGACGTGGTAGCCGTCGGCGCCGTTCTCCGCCTGGACCTTCCAGTTGCCGTCGTAGGTGTAGGTCGAGGAACCGCGCAGCACCTCGAGCCCGTCCGGCGACTGGTCGACGAGCATGTCGATCACCTTGACGGTGTCGCCGAGGTGCTCCTCGAGCGGCAGTACGTCCTGGTTGAGCGAGCCGAACAGGAAACCGCGGTAGCTGTCGAAGCGAGCCACGTGGGTGAGGTTGTGGGAGCCCTCGGTGTTGAAGCTCTCCGGGTAGCCCGCGTCGTCGGGGTCCTTGACCTTGAGCAGGGCGCCGTCGTTGCGGAACGTCCAGCCGTGGAACGGGCAGGTCAAGGTCATCCGGTTGTCGGTCTTGCGCCGGCACAGCATCGCGCCACGGTGGGCGCAGGCGTTGATCATGCAGTGCAGCTCGCCGTCCTTGTCGCGAGTGATCATCACCGGCTGCCGCCCGATGTAGGTGGTGAAGTAGTCGCCGGGGTCGGGCACCTGGCTCTCGTGGGCGAGGTAGATCCAGTTGCCCTCGAAGATGTGCTTCATCTCCAGCTCGAAGACCTCCTCGTCGGTGAAGATCCGGCGGTTGGCGCGGTAGATCCCGGCCTCGCGGTCCTCGACCACGGCGTCCGACAGGACGTTCTCGATGTGGCCCAGGCTCTCGGTGAGCGGTGCGGTCATGGTGATGCCTCCAACGGGTGACGGTCACCACACCCTCGCAAGACGTGGCGGCCGTCACACCAGGCGAATGCCCAGTTCCGACCTAGGCACCTATTGATCATTCGAATCGATCAATAGGTGGCAGTTTCGTCCTTGTTGTTTATCTATCGCAGACCTAGTGTGGCGGTCATCACCACCTCGTGAGGAGCGCTTCATGGAGCTACGCCACCTGCGGTATTTCGCCGCGGTCGCCGAGACCTGCCACTTCGGGCAGGCCGCGGCGCAGCTGCACATCGCCCAGCCGGCGCTCTCCCAGGCGATCCGCCAGCTCGAGTCCGAGCTCGACGTGACTCTCTTCACCCGGACGACCCGGCAGGTCTCCCTCACCCCGGCCGGCGAGTTCCTGCGCACCGAGGCCGCGCGGGTGCTGGCCGCCGTCGACGACAGCGTTCGAGGCGTACGCCGCATCGGGGCCGGCCGCCACGGCCTGGTCCGCCTCGGCCTGACCGGCACCGCCTCGTTCTCGCACCTGCCCGGCATCGCCCGGGTCGTCAAGCGCGAGCTGCCCGAGGTGGCACTCGAGATCCATGCCGACCTGCTCACACCGGCCCAGTGCGAGCGCCTGCAGAGCGGGGCGCTCGACCTCGGCGTACTGCGGCCTCCCGCCACCGGCGAGGGACTGACCCTGCGCACCCTCGAGGTCGAGCCCCTCGCGCTCGCCATCCCCGTCGACCACCGGCTCGCCGTCGAGCCCGTCGTGGCCCTGGCCGACCTGCGCACCGAGCCGTTCATCGCCTACAGCGCCCGCGACTCGGCGGTCAACGAGGCCGTCCTGCGCAGCTGCCGTGAGGCCGGGTTCGTGCCGCGCCGCGAGCACGAGGCGCCCAGCACCGCGGTCCTGCTGGCGCTGGTCGCCGCGGGCCTCGGCGTGGCGGTCGTCCCGGCCTCGGTCCGGGCCCTTCCGCTGGAGGGCGTGATCTTCCGCGACCTGCTCGACGCGGGCAGCGTCGAGCTCTCCCTCGCCTACCGCACCGACGACGACAACCCCGTCGTCGACGCCGTCATCGAGGTCCTCGAGGCGGCCGACCTGTTCACCGCACCCCGTCTGGAAGCTCCCCGATTCGGAGTCCAATCTTGAAGATCACCAAGATCGAGGCGATCCCGTTCGCCATCCCCTACCGCAAGCCGCTGCGCTTCGCCTCGGGGGAGGTCCACACCGCCCAGCACGTGCTCGTCCGGGTGCACACCGACGACGGTGTCGTGGGTGTCGCCGAGGCGCCGCCGCGGCCGTTCACCTACGGCGAGACCCAGACCGGGATCATCGCCGTCATCGACCAGCTCTTCGCCCCACAGCTCGCCGGGCTCACCCTGCTCGAGCGCGAGACCGCCCGCGTCCTGATGGAGCGCACCGTCGGCAACCCGACCGCGAAGGCCGCCGTCGACATGGCCATGTGGGACGCCCTCGGCAAGACCCTGGACCTGCGGGTCGTCGACCTCCTCGGTGCCTTCACCGATCGGATGCGGGTCTCCCACATGCTCGGCTTCGACGGGCCCGAGGCGATGGTCGCCGAGGCGGAGCGGATGCGGGAGACGTACGGGATCTCGACGTTCAAGGTGAAGGTCGGCCGCTCCCCCATCGAGCTCGACACCGCCGTGGTCCGTGCGCTGCGCGAGCGGTTCGGCGCCGAGATCGAGCTGTACGTCGACGGCAACCGCGGCTGGACCGCGGCCGAGTCCGCCCGTGCGATGAAGCAGATGGCCGACCTCGACCTGCTCTTCGCCGAGGAGCTCAACCCCGCCGACGACGTGCTCGGGCGGCGCTGGCTGGTCAGCCAGGTGGACGTGCCGTTCATCGCCGACGAGTCGGTCCCGACGGCGGCCGACGTGACCCGCGAGGTGCTCGGTGGCTCCGCCACCGCGATCAGCATCAAGACCGCGCGCACCGGCTTCACCGGGTCGCAGCAGGTGCTCCATCTCGCCGAGGGCCTCGGGCTGGAGGTCGTGATGGGCAACCAGATCGACGGCCAGCTCGGCAGCGCCTGCTCGATCGCCTTCGGCGCGGCCCACCGGCTCACCTCCCGCCGCGCCGGTGAGCTCTCCAACTTCCTCGACATGGCCGATGACCTGCTCACCGAGCCGCTCGAGATCCGCGACGGCGAGCTCGCCGTACGTCCTGGTGCCGGCCTCGGGGTCGAGATCGATGCCGACAAGCTCGATCACTACCGCACCGACAACTGAACACCAGACCCCACACCGCAACACGAGAGGACACACCCATGACCACCGACCAGACCCTCGAGTCCGCCGAGGCAGCCTCCGCGGCCGCCTCGGGCGCCTCCGCCACCGAGCGGTTCGCCGCCGACAAGTCGCCCTTCGACGCCGTCAAGGACACCCCGCCGGAGCGCGTCGACCGGCTCGCCAGGCGCGTGCTCGACGCCGTCTACGACACGATCCGCGAGGAGAAGGTCACCTACGACGAGTTCAACGCCCTCAAGGCATGGCTGATCCAGGTCGGCAAGGACGGCGAGTGGCCGCTCTTCCTCGACGTCTGGGTCGAGCACGAGGTCGAGAAGGTCGCCACCGAGCACCGCGAGGGCAACAAGGGCACCATCGAGGGCCCCTACTACGTCCCCGATGCCCCGGAGCAGGGTGCCAACGGCACCATCCCGATGCGCGAGGGCGAGGCCGGCACCCCGCTGACCTGGACCGGCACGGTCACCTCGACCGACGGCACCCCGCTCGACGGCGCCAAGGTCGAGCTGTGGCACGCCGACGCCGACGGCTTCTACTCGCAGTTCGCGCCCGGCATCCCGGAGTGGAACCTGCGTGGCAGCTTCAGCCTCGGGGCCGACGGCGCCTTCGAGATCCACACGATCCAGCCGGCGCCCTACCAGATCCCGACCGACGGCTCCTGCGGCAAGCTCATCGCCGCCGCCGGCTGGCACGCCTGGCGTCCCGCGCACCTGCACGTCAAGGTGTCGGCCCCGGGTCACGAGCTGCTCACCGCCCAGCTCTACTTCCCCGGTGACGAGCACAACGACGACGACATCGCCTCGGCCGTCAAGCCCGAGCTCGTGCTCGCGCCCGTCGCAGGCGACGACGGCTCGGTGAGCGTCGACTACGGCTTCGTCCTCGACCCGGTTCGCGGCTGATGCTCTACCACGTACGCATGGACGTCCGGATCCCGCACGACCTGGATCCGGACGTCCGCGACGACACGATCGCCCGCGAGAAGGCCTACGCCCAGGAGCTCCAGCGCGCCGGGAAGTGGCCGCACCTGTGGCGGATCGCCGGGGAGTACGCCAACTTCTCGGTCTTCGACGTGGAGTCCCATGACGAGCTCCACCAGATCCTCTCCGGCCTGCCGCTGTTCCCCTACATGGACGTGCAGGTCACCCCGCTGGCCAAGCACCCGTCCAAGGTGGACTAGAGCTGCCCGAGCACCCGGTCGGCTTCGCGCCGCAACGGCGCGAAGCCGTGCTCGGCGGCCAGCTGCCTGCCGCGGCGGGCGTGGACCCTGGCGGCCGTGGTGTCGCCCTCCGCGTGGAGCGCCTGGGCCAGCCCGATCCGAGCACGAGTCTCGGTGAACGAGGCGACGTGCGTGTGGCTGAGCCGGACCGCGTACTCAAACGTCTCGGCGGCATCACGGTGGTTCCCGGTCGCATCGAGGGCGGCGGCATAGCTGCACGCCGTCGACGCGACGAAACGTACGTCCCCGTGGGCCCGCGCGGTCAGGTGGGCCCGCTCGGCGAGCTCGAGCGCCGAGGCATGGTCGCCACGGACCAGGGCGAGCAGGCTGAGCTCCTCGAGCGCGTTGGCCTCGGCGAACGGGCTCCGGTTGCGGGTGGCCTGCGCCAGCGCCGACTCGAGCCGGTCGCTGGCTGAGTCGAGCAGGCCGAGGGCGCGCTCGGCCGCGGCCAGGGTCGCGAGCTCGAGCGGGGTCGCGCTGCCCTGCACCTCGCTCAGCTCGACCGCTTGAAGATGGTGGACGCGTCCCTCCTCGAATCGGCCCTGCTCGGTGCAGGCGATGCCGAGGGCCTGATGGGCCCAGGCCCGCAGCCCCTCGCTGCCCTCGACGTCGCCGAGGATCTTCAGCGCGTGCGTGTAGGCGACCTCGGCCTCGCGGCCGGAGTCCGCGACCCGGTGGCGGTGACCGTCGACGATCGATGCGAACGCCAGACCCTGCGGCCACCCGATCGTGTCGAGCAGACTCCAGGCGCGGTCCGACTCCGCCCAGGCCTCCTCCATCCTCCCCAGGACCCCGAGCACATCGGCTCGCAGCGTACGCAGGAAGGCCTCGGCCCGCGCCTCGTCCTCCAGCATGGCGGCCTCGGCCCCGACCGTCACGAGCTCGAGGTAGGTGGTCACGTCGAGGCGGGTGCGGTAGTGGATCCGGGCCTGGTCGACGAGCTTCCAGGCGTAATGACGCCGGTTTGGGTCGGTCGCCGCCTGCTTCGAGAACGCGATCAGGAGCTGGGCTTCGCGGTCGAGCCAGGTGCGGGCGTCGTCGGCCGAAGCGAAGCCCGAGGCATTTTGCCCAGCCGAGTCGAAGCGGCTGTCGGGCGAAGGCTCGATCTCCAGCGCGCGCAGACGGCCGGGATAGGCGGTGTCGGCGGCGCTGACCGTGGTGTCCAGCAGCCAGTCGGCGAGCCGGCCCTGCGCCAGCGGCCGCTCGGGGTCGGCGGTGGCCAGATCGCCGGCGTGGAGCCGGAGCAGGTCGTGGTAGTGGTAGCGCCCGACGCCGTCGGCGGCTCTGTCGTTGGGACTGGCCGTCTGCAGCATGTTGGCGTCGACCAGGTCCTCGAGCAGCCGCTGCGTGGTGTCCGGATCGCGGTCGAGGACGGCGCAGGCGGGTGCGGGGTCGAAGTCGTAGGCCGAGATCAGCGAGCACAGCCGGAACGCGCGCTGCGCTTCGGCGGGCATCGCGGCGTAGGAGATCTCGAGGCTGGCTGCCACGCTCACCTCGCCGACGGCCAGCTCGGCGAGCCGGTGGGAGCTCTCGCTCAGCCGGTCGGCGTACGTCTCGATCGACCATTCCGGGCGGCTCAGCAGTCTGGCCGCGGCGATCCTGAGCGCCAGCGGGAGACGGCCGCACGCCCGCGCCAGCGACTCGCTCGCGTGCGGCGCCGCGGCGACGCGCTCATGGCCGACGATCGCACCGATGAGCTGGACGGAGGCGTCGGTGCTGAGCTCGCCGAGGTGGATCTGGCGGCCCAGGTCGATCGTGCCCGCGAGGGCCGGCAGCCGGTGGCGGCTGGTGAGGATCGTCAGGTTGGCGCCGAGCCCGGGCAGCAGCGGGATGACCTGGCCGGGGCTGTCGACGCTGTCCAGCACGATCAGCATCCGGCGGTCGGAGAGCTCGCTGCGGAGCAGGGCCGCGGCGTCGGCGGCGTCGGTCGGGATCTGCTGGCCGGAGAGGCCGAGCGAACGCAGGAAGCGCCGCAGCACCGTGCCGGGGTCGACCGGCTCACCCGAGACGCCATGGAGGTCGGCGTAGAGCTGGCCGTCGGGAAAGTCGCCGCTCAGCCTGGCCGCGGCGGTCAGCGCCAGCGCGCTCTTCCCGGAGCCGGCCGGCCCGGTGACCAGCACCGCGGCACCGCCGCCCTCGCCGAGCCCGGCCGCCAGCATCGCGAGCTCGGCGTCACGCCCGATCAGCGCCGGCGCCGCCGGCACCTCCCGAGGTACGTCCCGCCGGCGCGCGCCCTCGACCAGCGTCGGGCGCCGGGTGTGCCAGCGGCCCTCCAGCGTCCCTTGGCGGACATCCTCGAGGACCGGGCTCGGGTCCAGCCCGAGCTCCTCGGCCAGCATGGACCGGACCGTCTCGTAGGCGGCGAGCGCCTCCGCCTGCCGCCCGGCCGCCGCCAGCACCTTCACGTACGCCGCCCACAACGGCTCGTCCAGCGGCCGCAACCGGGCGATCTCGCCCACGACCGGGAGCGCCTCGATGGCCAAGCCCTCGGCGACGCCGAGGGTCGCCCATCTGAGCACGACCGCGACGTACTCGTCCTCGATGGTGCTCGACAGCCAGGGCGCCTGGTCGAACCCGTCGGGACGCCCACGCCACAGGCCGACGGCCTCGGTCAGCGGGGCCATCTCGTCGGTCATGGCCAGCTCACGGAAGCGGACCAGGTCGAGCTCGTCGGCCGAGGCGCCGAGGCGGAGGGCGCTGCCATCCTGGGTGACCACGATCGGTGCGACGAGGGCGCGCAGACGCCGGAGCAGCTGGGCCAGCCGCCTGCCCGACTCGGCAGAGGTGAGCTCGGGCCACAGCAGGTCGAGCAGCTCGTCGCGCCCGACCTTCTCCCCCGGCTCCAGGGCCAGCCGCCGAAGCAGCAGGCCGACCTGATCGGCCATCTCGACCGGCACTCCGTCGCGGACCACGACGGTCGGGCCGAGGACGGCGATGCTCACCACCGCGCCGTCGGCCTCGCGGGCGGGGGTGAAGGCCTCGGCGAACCGGGCCGTCTCCTCCGCGCTCAGGTCCAGCGCCTCGGCGAGCGCACGTAGCGAGGCCGCCCTCGGACGCCTCGTCCTCCCCTGCTCGAGGTCGCGGACCGAGGCGACGCTGATCCCCGCGGCCCGCGCCAGCGCGCCCTGTGTCAGCGAACGCGACTCACGCAGCCGGCGGAGCCTGGGACCGAACATGCCCTCATGGCGCACCCCGGCCTCCGTCAAGACCCCGAGCCTGGCGAATCACCACGAAATCGTATCGGGTCGCGCGGCATCCGGCCTGCAGGATCGTCGGACCTGCGAGGATCGCACCGAGGTGATGAGATGTCGATGATCGACTATGCCGCTCCCGCGGGTCCGACGCGTGGCTACCTTTCGGTGCCCGAGGGTGCCGGGCCATGGCCCGGCGTGGTGGTCGTGCAGGACATCCTCGGCATGACCTCGGACATCAAGCGGATCAGCGACCGGTTCGCGGCCAATGGCTACCTGACGCTGACTCCGGCGCTCTACGAGCGCGGCCCGAAGGTCGGGTGTGTCGTGAGCACGATGAGGTCGCTGGTGACCGGCAAGGGCACCGCGGTCGACGATCTGATCGCCGCTCGCGACCATCTCGCCGAGGATCCACGCTGCACCGGCAAGGTCGGCGTCGTCGGCTTCTGCATGGGCGGCGGCTTCACGCTCCTGCTGGCTCCGCGCGGCATCTTCGACGCTGCCGCGCCCAACTACGGGGTGCTGCCCGGAAGCCTGTCCGCGCTGAGTTCCTCGTGCCCGATGGTCGCGAGCTACGGCGCCAAGGACCGCCTCCTGCCCGGCGCCGCGGCCAAGGTCGAGGCGGCGCTCGCCGCAGGCGACGTGCCCCACGACGTCAAGGACTATCCAGACGTCGGGCACAGCTTCATGAACGACTGGGGCTTCCCCACGCCGGCCCCCACCCTGGAGCGCGTGGTCGGCTTCAACTACTCCGAGCCCGAGGCGGAGGACGCCTGGCGGCGCATCCTCGCCTTCTTCGGCGAGCATCTCGGCCCGAAATAGCGCGGAAACCTCGGCGTTCTACGGTGGTGGCGCCCGAGTTCAACGGACAGCAAGGCCAGACACGCCCTAGGCCGGGAAAGCGGACACCTCCGGGCCACGACCACCCGTCTGCTCCGAACAGGGAGAACACCGTGAGCACTTTCCACGTCCCCGCCGTCGACATCGCTGCGTACGTCCAGGGCGGAACGCCCCAGGAGAAGGCGGCCGTCGCGGCCGCCATCGACGCCGCCTGCCGTGAGGTGGGCTTCATCCAGATCTTCGGCCACGGCGTCGCGCCGTCCGCGGCCGTTGGTCTCGCCGCGGCCATGGACGACTTCTTCGCCCTGCCGCCGGCGGAGAAGGCGCGGTGGCGCCGCCCTGCCGCCGAGAACCGTGGCTACACCCCGCCCAAGTCGGAGGCGCTCGCGCTCAGCGCCGGCGTCCAGTCCGAGACGCGGATGAAGGACTTCTTCGAGGCCTTCAACCTCGGCTCATCGGTCTCCGACCACCCCGACGCCGATCTCGTCGCGGCGCACTACGCGGAGAACACCTGGCCCGCGGTGCCGGACTTCCAGGCGCGCATCGACGCCTGGCGCACCGAGGCCGCCCGGGTCGCGCGCACCATGGTCGCCATCTTCGAGGACGCGCTCGACCTGGAGCACGGCGCGATCGCGAGCCTCGCGGCCCACCCGATCGAGGTCCTGCGGATGAACAACTACGCCCTCCCGGAAGGCACCCGGGTCGAGGTCGACGAGGACATGATCGGGATGGGCGAGCACACCGACTACGGCATCGTCACGATCTTGTGGGCCGACCGGGTCAAGGGCCTCCAGGTCCTGCACGGCGGCGAGTGGCACGACGTCAGCCCGGCCGAGCGGGCGCTGCTGATCAACCTCGGCGACCTCACGACCCGGCTGACCAACGAGCAGTGGCTCTCGACCCTGCACCGGGTCAAGCCGCCGATCGTCGCTGGCACCATCCAGCGACGCCGGTCGGCTGCGTACTTCTTCGACGGCGACGCCGAAGCGATCATCGGCCCGCTGCCGGGGTTCGTCGACGAGGAGCACCCCCGCCTCTACCGCGACGTCACCGTCGACGAGCACATCGCCGCCAAGCTCGCGGGCTCCCGTGCCGGCGTCCTCAACGCCGACGCCGGCCGGGAGGCAGCGCGCGTGCTCACCGCGGGTCGCTGACCAGCGGTTCCTTGGAGTGCCGGCGGGCGATCGGGGCGGGCCACCAGATCTTGTCGCCGACCAGGGCGAAGACCGCCGGCACCACCACGGTGCGGACGAGGAAGGTGTCCAGCAGGATGCCCAGGCCCACGATCAGGCCCACCTGGGTCAGCGTGATCAGGGGCAGCACACCCAGGACCGCGAACACCGAGGCCAGCACGATGCCGGCGCTGGTGATGACGCCACCGGTCAGCCCGACCGCCATGACCATCGCATCGACGGTGTCGTGCTCGGCGGTCTCCTCCCTCGCCCGCAGGACGAGGAACACCGTGTAGTCGACGCCGAGCGCCACCAGGAACAGGAAGGCGTAGATCGGTGTGCTGACGTCGAGCGCAGGGAACCCGAAGACATGCGTGCTCATCCAGGCGCCCAGGCCGAGGGCGGCGAAGGTGGCGATCACGCTGATGGTGACGAGCACCAGCGGCGTCACGATCGACCGCAGCACCGCGAAGAGCACGAGCAGCACCACCAGCAGGATCAACGGCACGACGACCTTGAGATCACGCTCGGCGCCGTTGCGGCTGTCCAGGTCCTTGGCCACGCTGCCACCGACCAGAGCGCCGGTCCCGGCCAGCTCGCTGCGCATCGTCTCGATCGTCTCGATGCTCTCCGGGGTCGCCGGTGCGTCCTCCAGCGTCGCGGTGATCTTCACCAGGTCGCCGCTCTCGCCCGACGGGCGAGCGCTGTCGACGCCGTCCATCTGGTTGACCTGGGCGAGAACCGCGTCGGCCTCGTCGGCGCCGACCACGATCGTCACCGGATCGGAGGCACCGGGCGGGAAGTGCTTCGAGAGGGTGTCCAGACCGTCGACGGACTCGGCGTCGACACGGAACTGGTCGGTCTGCGAGAGCCCGACCTTGACGCCCAGGAGCCCGGAGGCGAGTACGCCGAGGATCACCGCGGCCACGGCCAGCACCACTGCCGGTCGGCTCACCACGGTGCGGGCGATCCGGAACCAGACACCGTCGCGAGACTTCTCGTCCTCGCCGTTGCGCGGCACGAACGGCCAGAACAGGCCACGACCGAACAACGACAGCGCGGCGGGGAGGGCGAAGAGAGCGAAGAGCAGGGCGACCAGCAGGCCGATCGCAGCCGAGACCCCCAGGGACCGGGTGTTGGGAGCGACGCTGAACACCAGGGCCAACAGTGCGAGTACGACGGTGAGATTGCTGGCCACGATCGCCTCGGCGGAACCGCGCACCGCGGCGGCGAGGGCATCGCGGTGGTGGGCGTGCCGCCGGAGCTCCTCGCGGTAGCGCGAGACCAGCAGGAGGGCGTAGTTCGTGCCGGCACCGAAGACCAGCACGCTGGTGATCCCCGACGTCGAGCCGTCCAGCCCGCTGGCCGTCCAGTCCGCGACGATCTGGGTCACCACCGAGGCGGTGCGATCGGCGACCGCGATCACGATCAGGGGCACGAGCCACAGCACCGGCGATCGGTAGGTCAGGATCAGCAGGATGGCGACGACCGCTGCGGTGACGAGGAGCAGCCGCACGTCGGCGCCTTCGAACGCCGAGGAGATGTCGGCGGCGAAGGCGGCACCTCCGGTGAGCTGGACCGTGAGGCCGTCAGGCCGGTCCTCGTCGACCGTCTCCCGCAGCTCACCGACGAGCTCGGTGAGATCGAGTCCGGTCACGTCGGCATCGACGTCGATGGCGACGATCAGGGCATCGCCGTCGGTCGCCGGGATCGGCGGCGAGACCTCGTTCCCGGTGATCTCGGCCCAACTCTGCGACACCTCGGCGACCCACGCCCGGTCCTCCGCGGTCAGCCCACCGTCACGCTCGACCACCGCAACCGCGGGCAGCACGTCCCCGCCCGGAAAGCTCTGCTGGAGCTCGGCGACCCGGGCCGACTCGGCGTCCGCCGGCAGCGGGTCAGGCGCCGAGCTGGCGGACTCCAGGGAAGAACCGACGACCATCACCGCACCGGCCAGGAGGACGGTGATCACCAGGACCAGCCATGCCGTGGCCTTTCTCGTGGTGAGTTGTGCGAGAGCTGCTAGCGCGGAGCGCATGGCCGGGCCTTTCGAGTAGGGATGGTGAATGCGTGGGGTGACATCGGAGCTAGTCCAGGCCGGCGGCAGCCGCCGCCCAGGTCCACAGCGCCTCGGCATCTCCGCGGCCCGGGCGGGTCGCTGAGCGATAGCTCGTCGGCCGCTGGCGACGGTCGTGCCAGAAGGTGCCGGACGGCGGGACGGGCTCGGTGGCCGCGAGCCACACCGCCGTGTCCGCGCCCTCCTCGGCCGGGCGCAGCAGCGGTCGGCTCAACGTACGGAAGGCGGGGAGCGATCGGGCGAGGCCCGGTGTGTCCGCCCAGCCGGGGTGCATGACGAAGGTGGAGATCCGGTCCGGTGACCACCGCCGGTCGAGGATCGGCGCCAGCTCGACCTGCATGCGCTTGGACCTCGCATAGGCCACGGCACCCTGGTAGGTGCCCTGCTCGAACTCCGGGTCGTCTACGGCAAGGGGCTGGGTGTACATCCCGCCCGAGGCGACGAAGACCTGCCTGGCGCCGCGCTCCGAGCGGCGCAGGGCCGGCAGCAGGTGCTCGGTCAGCCGGATCGGCCCGAGCACATGGGTGGCGACGGACAGCTCGTGGCCCTCGACCGACTCGGTCCGCTCGGGCGGCATGACCCCTGCGTTGTGCACGAGCACATCGAGAGCGGTGCGGCCGCCGTCACGAGCGCAGAACTCTTCGGCGAACGCGTCGATCATGGCCGGATCCGAGACGTCGCAGCGCTCCGTCCGAAGCTCGGCGGCCCGCCCCTCGACGCGCAGCAGACGCTCGATCCGTGCGACCGCGGGTGCGGCGCGTTCGGGCGAGCGGACGAGGATGTGGACGCGCGCACCGAGCCTGGCCAGGCCCAGCACGGTGGCCTCGCCGAGACCGCTACCGCCGCCGGTGACCACGGCGGTCCGCCCTGCCAGCGCTTCGGGGCGCGGGTCACCCTCGGCCCAGCGACGACGACGGATCGCGTAGCCGAGGCGGGAGTAACCCAGCACGACCGTGCGGTCGAGCACGCGGTCGAGACCCTGGTCAGGTGCTGAGGCCCCGCTCATGCGCGCACGCTCCCGAGGACGTGTCGCAGCGCCTGCTCGGCATCGACGAAACGGAAGCGGTGCTCGAGCCCGAGGAGTCGTTGCGGGGCCACCCGCTGGTTGGCGAAGGCCACCTCCTGCGCGCCCTCCCTGCCCAGGAGCAGACGGGGACCGAACGACGGTGTCGGCAGGATCGCGGGGCGGTGCAGCGCTCGGCCCAGGGCAGCGGCGTAGGCACGCTGCCGCAGAGGCTCCGGCGCGACGGCGTTCACCGGGCCCGAGAGGCCCTCATCCACCAGAGCCCGGTGGTAGATGTCGACGAGGTCGTCGATCGCGATCCAGGACTGCCACTGTTCCCCCGACCCCATCGGGCCGCCGAGGCCGGTGGCGAACAGCGGCCGCTGCAGGCGCAGAGCTCCCCCTCGCGGGCTCTGCACGATCCCGGTGCGCACCAGGACGACCCGCATCCCGGTATCCGCCGACGTCAGCACCGCCTCCTCCCAGTCGCGGACGACGTGGGCGAGGAAGTCCTCACCGGGGGTGGAGTCCTCGGTGAGGACCTCGTCGCCGCGGTCGGCTCCATAGATGCCGATCGCCGAGGCGCAGACGAAGACCCCCACCCCTGCCTCCGCACTGGCCCGGGCCAGCAGGCGGGTGGGCCCGATGCGTGAGTCGCGGATCAGCTCCTTGTGCCTGTTTGTGAAACGGCCGGCGATGCTGTGCCCGGCCAGGTGGACGACGGCGTCGACTCCGGCCAGCGAGGCCGGGTCGGGGTCGTCCGGGTCCCAGGCCCGCTCGTCCGGCGCGGTCGGCCGGTGGCGCACCAGGCGGACCACGGTGTTTCCACCGGTCGTCAGGAAGGCAGAGACCGCGCTCCCCACCAGCCCGGATGCGCCGGTGACCGCCACGGTGAGCCGCGGTGTGCCGGCCGCCGAGCGGTGAGCCGCCAGGTCGTCGGCGAGCTGGCGCTTCCGGTAGGCGAACATCGGCTCGAGCAGCCGCCTCGGCAGCGTCGTCGTGACCCGGTCGACCACGGTGGTGCCGTCATCGGTGCTCTCGAAGTCGTGGCGGTGGTGCCACGACACCGGCACCAGGAACGGGCGGGAGACCAGGCGGTCGGCGAAGCTGCGGCCGGCGACGTACTCCTCGGGCAGGTGCTGAGCCACCCAGCGTCGGCCGGCGGGAAATTCGAGCACCGCCGTGCCTCCGGCGAGGTCGCGAGCCTCCTCGGCGATCCGGACCGGCTGCCACGGGGGCACCAACCGCTGGAACGCGCCGGGTCGTCCGTGCCAGTCGAAGACGACGTCGGCCGCGTCGGGCACCGTGTGCCGGAACTCGTGGGTCGCCGTACGCAACAAAGTCATGAGGTCGATTCCTTCAGCTCTGTCAGTCGGGCCAGCGCCTCGCGGCGCTCCTCGGCATGGTCGACGACGCGTTCAGGGTAGCCGTTGGTAAAGCCCTCGGGGTGGCGCCACGGCTCGTGGGCGGCCGCTCCCGGAAGGTGGCGCAGCTCAGGTACCCAGCGCCGGACGTAGTCACCCTGCGGGTCGAACCGAAGTCCCTGGGTGATCGGGTTGAACACCCGGAAGTAGGGCGCGGCATCGGTTCCGGTGCCGGCCGCCCACTGCCAGCCGTGGCTGTTGGAGGCCATGTCGCCGTCGAGGAGATGATCCATGAAGTGCCGGGCGCCGGCCGGCCACCACATGTGCAGATCCTTGACCAGGAAGCTCGCGACGACCATCCGTACGCGGTTGTGCATCCAGCCCTCCGCGAGCAGCTGACGCATGCCGGCATCGACGAACGGGAAGCCGGTCCTGCCCGCCTTCCAGGCCTCCAGCAGCTCGGGGTCGTCGTCGTACGGCATGCCTCTCAGCCCGTCCCGCAGGTCACGCCAGGCCGATCCGGGGTCGTGCCAGAGCACGTCGGCATAGAACTCGCGCCAGGCCAGCTCCGCGACGAAGCGCTCGACGTCCTCTCCTGAGGCACCGCTGCCGTGCTGATCCAGATCGGCGAGGAGCGTACGCGGATGGATCTCGCCGAACTTCAAGGCCGTCGAGATGCGGCTGGTCGAGTCGAGGTCGGGCCGGTCCCGGGCCGAGGCGTAGCCGGCCAGGTCCTCGGTGCAGAAGTCCTCCCAGCGGTGGAGTGCCGCACGCTCGCCGGCCTCCTGGTCCAGATGCTCGGGATGTTCCGGCAGCGGGTCCGACTCGAGCTCTGTCATCCACTCGACCTGAGCGTCACCGGCCGGCGCCCTCCACCCGTGCTCCCGCCAGGCCCGCAGGAAGGGCGTGAAGACGCGGTACGGGGCCCCGCTTGCGTTCCGGATCCTGTCCGGGGTCACGGCGTACGGGCTGCCGGTGCCGACCAGGCCGATGCCGGCATCCGCCAGCCGCTGCTCCACGGCCCCATCACGTCGCCGGCCGTAGGGGGTCGTCTCGGTCGAGACGTGCACCTGGCCCGCTCCGGCCTCGGCGGCGACCTGGGCCACCACCTCGGCCGGGTCGCCCTGACGGATCACCAGTGCCCCGCCCATCTCCTCGCGCAGTGCGGCGAGCGAGGCGAGCAGCCGCTCCCACCTCCGCCCGGAGCCGGCCAGGCGCGGGTCGAGCACGAACAGCGGCACCACCGGTCCCTCGGCGGCCGCGGCCTGCAGGGCGGGATGGTCTCCCAGCCGCAGGTCCCGCCGGAACCACATCACCGATGTAGTCATGAGTGGTCCCGGTCCTCGGCCGCCAGCCGGATCTGGGCGACGTCGATGGCTCCGGTTCGGAAGCCCGCCTCGCAGTAGGCCAGGTAGAACTCCCACGTGCGACGGAACTCCTCGTCGAACGCCTCGGACCGGATCGCCGGCCACGCGGCCAGGAAGGCTGAGCGCCAGCGGCGGAGCGTCTCGGCGTAGTCGACGCCGAACCTGTCGGCGCGGGTCACGCTCAGGCCGACCTGGCCGGCCTGCTCGGAGATCGCCGTGGCGGACGGGATCAGGCCGCCAGGGAAGATGTACTTCTGGATCCACCCGTAGGAGTTCCGGGTCGCCAGATAGCGCTGGTGCGGCATCAGGATCGCCTGCAGGGCGACCGCACCGCCGGGACGGACCAGACGGGACAGGGCGGCGAAGTAGTCGGGCCAGTAGCGCTCGCCGACCGCCTCGATCATCTCGATGCTGACCACGGCGTCGAAGGTGCCGACGACGTGCCGGTAGTCCTGCACCAGCACCTCGACACCGTCGGTGTACCCCGCGTCCTCGATCCGTTCCCGGGCCAGCGCCGCCTGCTCGACCGACAGCGTGATGGTGGTGACCCGGGCGCCGCGGCGTGCTGCCTCGATCGCGAGGGTCCCCCACCCCGTACCGATCTCCAGGACCTCGTCACCGGCACCGACGCCCGCCAGGTCGAGGGCCGCGTTGACCTTGCGCAGCTGGGCCTCTTCCAGGTCCTGATCGGCCACCGGACGGCTGCGGTCGAACAGCGCCGAGCTGTAGCTGAGGCTGGGGTCGAGGAAGGCGGCGAACATGTCGTTCCCCAGGTCGTAGTGGGCGGAGATGTTCTCCTGGGTGTGCTCGACGGCGCCGCGCTGGTCGGCGGGGATCGGCAGGTCGACGAGGCGGCTCAGCCGCAGCATCCAGCCCGGCACCAGCCCGGAGAGGCGTTCGGCGTACGGCGCCAGCGCGTCCGCGAGATCGGTGTCCTCGGCCGCGTGCCAGTCTCCGGCCGTGTAGGCCTCGCCGAGGCCGATCTTCGGGTTCTCCGCGAGTCGTCGGTAGAGCGACTCCGGGCGCTGCAGGACGATGCCCGGCCGCCCCTCCGTACGCGACCCGCCTCGCTGGTTGAGCAGGCTGCCGTCCGGGAGCACGAGGTCGACCGGGACCTGCCGGGTGACCAGACGCAGAATCTGCTTGGCGACACCGGCTCGTAGGCCCACGGCGGCTGCGGGCTCCCTCTGCACCGGCAGCTCGAGCGACGCCGGCTCTGCACTCATGATGTGACCTCCTTCGATGGGGTCGGACGGGGGACGATGGGCAACCTGCGCAGCCACAGCCGGATCCCGTGGAACCGGATGAGCGCGCTAACCCGATGGGGCATCAGCAGGTGGGTGAGGCTGACCCGCAGCAGCGCACGACGCGTCGCGGGCTCCGGGGTCCCGCGGGTGGTCGCGGTCAGCACGCGCCCGCCGTCGCGGTCGAGGCCGACGGTCACGGCGACCTGTTCCGAGTCGACCTGTAACCGGATGTCATAGGTTCCGGCCATGTCGTTGAACGGCGAGACGTAGAAGGCCTTGTCGGTGCTGGCGTGCCCGCTTCGATCGATGTCGAGCAGGTAGGCGTGTCGGCCCCCGTAGGTGTTGTGCACCTCGAAGACGACAGCGCGCAGCACACCGTCGTCCGACTGCACCCAGAAGACGGTGAGCGGGTCGAAGACATGGCCCAGAACGCGGGCGTTCGCCAGCATCAGCACCCGGTCGGTGGGCGCGAGATCGATGCCCCGGCCGGCGAGGAACACGCCGAGATCGCCACGGACACCACGTCCTGACGAGCCCCCGTCGAGATGGTCCTCGGCCCGGAACCCGGCCAGGGGACGCAGCCAGAACGGCAGTCGTGGCAGATCGTCGACGTCGATCAGCCACTGGTAGCTGCGGTGACGGAACGCGTGACGCAGCGGCACCTCTCTGGTGTGGCCGACATGACCGACGACCAGCGCGGGAACCTCGGGAAAGACCGGCGACGGGATCACCACGTCACCCCGAACGACTCTGCCGCCTCCACGCCCGAGCGACAGCCGTCCTCGTGGAAGCCCCAGCCGAGGTGGGCACCGGCGAAGGCCAGGCGAGGTCCGCCGGCCGTACGCAGCCGGGCCGCCGCCGCGACCGCCTCGGTGGTGAAGACCGGGTGCTCATAGCTCATCCGTGCGGTGACCTTGGCCGGGTCGACGTGCTCGGTGGCGTTGAGCGTCACCACATGCTCGACGTTGTCCTCGAGACCCTGGAGCCGGTTCATCCAGTAGCTGACGACGACCTTGTCGGCGCCGCCGCCGCACGAGGCGAGGCGATAGTTCCACGATGCCCTGGCACGGGGCGAGGCCGGCAGCAGGGTGGCGTCGCGGTGCAACCAGGTCTCGTTCCGCGAGTACCCGATCGCCGCCAGGTCCGCCTTCTCCTCCGGGGACGCATCGGCCAGGAGCCGCAGGGTCTGGTCGGCGTGGGTCGCCAGGACCACGCGGTCGAAGTGCCTGGACCCGGTCTCGGTGCGCACCTCGACCCCGTCTGCGTGCCGCTCCACGGCGCTCACCGCTTCGCCGATACGGACCTCACCCACCTGCTCGGCGATCTTGTCCACATAGGCACGGGAGCCGCCCACGACCGTGCGCCACGTCGGCGACCCGGTCACCTGGAGCATCCCGTGGTGGTCGAGGAAGGCGAACAGGTGCCGCGCCGGGTAGGCGGCGGCGTCCTCGTCACCGCACGACCAGACGCAGGAGACCAGCGGCACGGCGAAGTGCTGGACGAAGTAGTCGCTGAAACCGCCCTCGTCGAGGAACTGCCCCCACGTCAGGTCGCTGTCGGTCTCGAGGAGACGGCGGGCGCGACGGTGGAACCGCGGCACCTGCGCCAGCATGCGGAGGAAGCGCGGGTCACCGAGGCGACGCGGGTCGGCCAGAATGCCGCCCAGCCCCTTGCCGCCGGCGTACGACAGCCCGCAGTCGGCGCAGTCGATGCTCATGCTCATCTCGGTCGGCCGAGTCTCGACGCCGAGCTCTGCGAAGAGGCGGAGCAGGTTCGGATAGGTGCGCTCGTTCATCACGATGAAGCCGCTGTCGACCCGGAGGTCGGCTCCCGACGCGGTCGGGACATCGTGGGTGTGCGCATGGCCACCGAGCCTCCGCTCGGCCTCGAAGAGCGTGACGTCATGACTGCGGCCGAGGAGGTACGCCGCGGTCAGGCCCGAGACTCCGCCACCGATCACGGCAACCGTTGGCCGCGGTGTTTGGGCCGCTCGGCTCATGGGAACTCCCTCGTCAGGCCACGGCATGGCCGCTGGCTAGTTTCTGAGATTGAACGTACAATGTTTGTACAAGGTATGTCAAAGGTTTGAAAGGGGCACGACATGAGGATCGATCGAACCGTGGAGACCTCCGCACCGACCGCCCAGGTGTTCGACTTCCTGGCCGACTTCACCAACACCGAGGAGTGGGACCCGGGCACGGTTCGCACCGACCGCGTCTCCGGGGACGGAGAGGTGGGCACGGCGTACGCGAACACCTCTCGTTTCCTCGGGCGCGACACCGATCTCACCTACGTGGTGGAGGTCTACGAACCCGGCGCGCGCATCGTGCTCCGCGGCGAGAACAAGACTGTCGTGGCCCATGACACGATGACCTTCGTACCGACAGCCACGGGCGGCACCTCTGTGCGTTACGTGGCCGAGTTCGAGCTGAAAGGCATGGCCAGGATGGTGGCCCCACTGCTGACCCCCGCGTTCACCCGCCTGGGCGACTCCGCGTCCGAGCAGATGCGCACGACCCTGGATCGACTGGGCCGGTAGCCGAGCAGATGTACACCATCAAGCACGCCGCGCGGCGGGTCGGCATCACCACCGCGACGCTTCGTGCCTGGGAACGCCGGTACGGCGTCATCGCTCCCCACCGGTCCGAGAGCGGCTACCGCTTGTACGGCGATCACGACGTCGCGGTGCTGCGCTCGATGAAGCAGCTCGTGGACCAGGGATGGTCGGCCGGCCTGGCTGCGGCCGAGGCGATCCGGCTCGATCGCGCGCAGCCCGCTCACCAGATCGGCATGGACGGGCGGGGCGACGGAGCCAACCCCTCTCCCGACCTCGCAGAGCGACTGACGACCGCCGCGTCGGCACTCGACACCACCGACCTGGCCGCGACCCTGGACCAGGTGTTCGCCCTCGGCGGCTTCGAGACGGTGATGACCGACCACGTCTTCCCCGCCCTGGAGGAGCTCGGGGACGCCTGGGCCGACGGCCGGGTCAGCATCGCCGGCGAGCACCTGGCCTCGAACGCGCTGATGCGGCGCCTCGCCCTTGCGTACGAGGCGGCGGCCGCCCACGGCCACGGGCCCCGCATCGCCCTCGGGACGGCCCCCAACACTCGCCACGAGATCGGTCTCTTCGCCTTCGCTGTCGCCGCCCGACGGCACGGCATTGACACCGACTACCTGGGTGCGGACCTGCCGATCGACGACTGGCTCGGCGTCGTCGACGATCCCGACCTCGCCGCCGCGGTGCTCGTGATCCCCACCACCGCCGACATCATCGCCACCGCCGCGGTGATCACCGCTCTGCACGACCACCGCCCCGATCTCCTCGTGGCCGTCGGCGGAGCCCAGCAGAGCCATGCTCCCGAACCCGCCGTACGCCTCGGCCACGACATCGTGGCCGGCGCGCGGACCCTTGCGGCCCTGATCTCCCAGAAGCAGCACCGACCTCCTTCTCTCTGACCGCGACCGGAGCGGAAGGCTCGCCGTCGTGTCACACGGCGTCGCGCCGTCTCGTCTCCAGTGGTGAACCCACGGACAAGGAGAGAACTGATGCACATCGCCCTATGGATCACCGCCGGACTGCTGGCTCTCGTCGCCCTCGCAGGAGGCATCACCAAGACCTTCATGCCATTGGAGAAGCTCGCCCAGCACGACGGCGCCGCATGGATCCGTGACTCCAGGCCGTCCTTCGTCAGGACCCTCGGCGTACTCGAGATCCTGGCGGCGATCGGGCTCACCCTTCCCGCCCTGCTCGGTGTCGCACCTGTTGTCGTGCCCATCACCGCGGCCTGCTGGATCGCATTGATGATCGGCGCGATGATCACTCACGGCCGCCTCGGCCAGGCGAAGCTGGTCATGGTCAACGTGGTCTACCTCGCCCTGGCCCTCTTCATCGCCGTCGGCCGCTTCGGTCCGACGCCGTTCGTTGCCTGATGTCTGGGCTCGCTGACCCGTTGTACCGGATGGCAGCACCCGGTTCACCCGACTCGCGGAAGCAGCGCTGACGCGCCTACTGCGGCAGGGTGGCGCGGAGCACGCGCAGCGTGTTGCCGCCCATGATCGCGGCGACCTCGGTCTCGTCGTAGCCCCGGTCGACGAGCTCCTGCGTGATGGCGGCGAGGTCGCTGGCGTCCCAGCCGACGGTGGTGGAGCCGTCGTAGTCGCTGCCGAGGGCCGCGGTCTCGACGCCACCGACCTCGACGACGTGGTCGATGGCGTCGACGACGGCCTCGACGGTCAGGGCGCACACCGCGGCGTCCCAGTAGCCGACGCCGACGACACCCCCGGTCGCGGCGACCCCGCGTACCTCCTCGTCGGTCAGGTTCCGGTTGACGTCGCAGGTCGCCTGTACGCCTCCATGGCTGAGCACCACCGGCTTGGTCGCCATGTCGAGCATCTCGGCGACCGCGGTGTGGCTGGCATGGGCGATGTCGACGATGATGCCGCGACGCTCCATCTCGGCGAAGACGCGGCGCCCCAGGTCGGTGAGACCGCCCTTCTCGACCCCGTGCATGGAGCCGGCCACCTCGTTGTCGAAGAAGTGGGTGAACCCGGCCATCCGCATGCCGGCGTCGTAGAGCGTGTCCAGGTTGTCGAAGTCCCCCTCGAGGTTCTGGAGGCCCTCGACCGAGAAGAGCGCACCGGTGACCTGCTGTCCGGCCTCACGGTCGGCGATGAGGGCGTCCAGGTCGGCGCGGGTGCGGATCAACCGCAGCCTGCCGTCGGAGTCCGCCGCCGCCTTGTCGAGCTTCTGGGCATGGAAGAGCGAGCGGTCGAGCAGCGACGTCCAGGTGCGGGGAGGCTGGAGCTGGGCGAAGGTCAGCAGGGTGATGTTGTCGCTGTCGCCGGTGTTGCTGTCGTAGTTCTGCCCCTTGGGCGACTTCGACACCGACGAGAACACCTGCAGCGCGACGTTGCCGTCCTCCATGCGATGCAGGTCCATGTGGCCCCGGTCCGAGTGCTCCAGCACGTCGCGGTCCCACATCAGGGTGTCGCTGTGCATGTCGATGACCTGCAGGGAGTCGTGAAGCCGTCGCGTCTCGGGCGTGACCTCCGGCAGGCTGGCCGGACGGAGCTTGTTCTGGCCGTTCTCCACGATCCCGGGCGCCAAGGCGAAGAAGCCGGTGGCGACGCCGACGAGAATGGCGAGTACGGCCAGGAGCAGGGGCTTCATCCAGCGGGTCATGTTTCGAGGTCCTCTCGGGGCAAGCTCGGAACTGGCCGAGCGCACGGGCGGGGACGAGTATCTCGGCGCGCACACCGACGGCAGACGAATTGGACCGAATCGCTCGTCCGGCAGGGTGATCCGACAGGATGTGACCATGGCGACACTGGATGAGGACGACTTCTCGCTCATCCACGCACTCCAGATCAGGCCACGCGCATCCTGGACGGACCTCGCCGCCGCGCTCGGCACCTCGCCGGCGACCCTGAGCCGCCGCTGGGAGAGGCTGCGCGCCGACGGCAGCGCCTGGGTCATCGGCCACCCGAAGGTCCGGGGGCACGACGGAGCCAACCTCGCCATCGCCGAGATCTCCTGCGTCGGCGGACGGGCCGGCACCCTCGCCCAGGAGCTGGCCGCGTGGCCGATGATCATCACCATCGAGGAGGCCGCCCGCGACTTCGGCCTGATCGTGACGGCCGTCGGTCTCGGCCTCGGCGACATGCCCAAGCTGCTCCTCGACGACCTGTCCGCGCTGCCGGGCGTTCTCGGCGTACGCGCCCACCACGTCGCCCGCCTCCACCTCGACGCGAGCAGCTGGCGTGTCGGCGGGCTCGACCACGAGCGCGCCCAGGCCGTCGCTCGCATCCCCGACCACGCCGGCGCCACGTCCACCCCGGCCAACCCGTGGGCCGAGCCGTACGCCGCCCTCACCCAGGCGCTGATCCGCAACGGCCGCAGCAGCGCGGCCGACATCGCCCGCCAGACCGGCCGGCCGCTGTCGACGACCCGCCGCCAGCTCGGCCAGCTGCTCGCGTCCGAAGCCCTCACCTTCCGCTGCGAGGTCGCCCAGGGCCTGACCCCGCTGTCCATCGTCGTGCAGACCTGGTGCCGAGTGCCGGTCGGCGACGTCGCCGAGTGCGTCACCCGTCTCCGGGCCACCCCCGGCGTACGACAGGTCGTCGGCCTACCCGGGCCGACGAACCTGCTGATCAGCACCTGGACCCGCTCGGCCGAGAGCGCGATGCTCCTCCACGAGCACCTCCAGCGCGACCTCGCGCCCCTCGAGGTGGTCGAGTCCGCGATCGTCCTGCGCCAGATCAAACGCCTCGGCTGGAGGCTCGACGATCTGGGCCGCTCCACCGGGACACTGGTCCCCTACCCGCCGAGCACCGACCGCACGTCACACGACGGGGAGCCGTCTCGTCTCCAGGGGTGAACCCACAGATCAGGAGAGAGACATGCACATCGCCCTTTGGGATCACCGCCGACTGCTGGCCCTCGTCGCCCTGACGGGCGGCATCACCAAGACCTTCGTACCGTTGGACAAGCTGTCCCAGCACGACGCCGCCGCCTGGACCCGCGGCACCAGCCCGACCTTCGTCCGGACCCTCGGCACACTCGAGATCCTGGCCGCGATCGGGCTCGTCCTTCCTGCCGTGCTCGACATCGCGCCCGTCATGGTCCCGTCACCGCCGCCTGCTGGGTCGCCCTGATGATCGGCGCGATGATCACCCACGGTCGTCTCGGCCAGGCCAAGCTGGTGATGGTCGACGTGGCCTACCTCGCCCTGGCCGGTCGAACCACCCCTCGCCGGTCGAACCCCGCCCCCTCGCCGGTCGAACCGCCCCCTCGCTGGTCGAGCCGCGAGCGCCAGCGAGCGTGTCGAGACCAACACGGTCAGGTTCCGGGTCTGGTCGTGGTGTTTCGACCTTGTCGTTCGTTCTGGCAGTTGTCGGGGACCGTTTCTTCTTGGGACCGTGAGCCGCCGACCCTTGCTGGAGGGTGTTCTCGATCTGGGCTGGCGTCAAGGACGGGCCTTCGGCCCGCCGGCTTCGCCGGCCGCTTCGCGGTCATCTCGACAAGCTCGATACATCGCCTGGACTCCGGACCAGATCGAGAAAAATCTTGGCTGGCTATCGGGGCGGCGGCCCGGGTGTGGCGCAGCGAGTTCTTGCTTCGGACGGTGGTGTTGCGGGGGCGGAGAGGTGGCCCTTCGGGCCACTTACCATCCACAGGAGCGACGCCGTTCGCTCACCGCGAAAATAGGGCTTGACCTGCACCTATGAATGGTTAGGTATCCCTTCATGACGTAGAGTCAGACCCATCACGACACGCCTTCGAAGGGAGGGCTCACGATGAGTCTCGAGCACGACGTCAACCACTGGGGCAGCCACCCCGGTGACGCGATCGACGCTGCGCTGGCGGCCATCGAGACCGCCCTCCACGAACTCCTTGCGAGTGATCCGGTCTATTGGCGTACCGAGCTGAAGAAGGACCTGCTGGAGCGGCTGGAGAAGCTCCAGGCCATGCAGGCTGCGTTGAGTCTCCGGGTGTTGGCCACGTCCGGTGATATCGCCGAGGAGACCGGCGACAAGGACGCCTCCGCCTGGATGCGCGCCGAACTCCTCCTCGACAAAGGTGTAGCCCGCTCCCAGATCAAACTCGCGACCAGCATCGCGAAGTACGACCTCGTCACCGCCGGGCTCGCCGAAGGCGTGGTGTCCCAGGACAAAGCACGGGTGATCACCAAAGCCTTGGACCAGATCGAGGCCGACCCGGTCGCCAGCACCG